>NZ_OMWD01000009.1:0-73505 GCF_900314695.1 uncultured Methanobrevibacter sp.
ACTACTTTTAAATTAAAAATAAAGAAAAATTAGAAAAGAAAATAATGTTTCTCTTCAAAAATTTTTTTAATCAAAATCAATTAAGTTTTTGAAAGAGCCTATAAATATTAAATGAATTATAAATATAGTATGTATTAATAAAAACTTTAGGGTAATACGCATGCATATTGAAAGACAATATAGAGAACTAGAAAAAATAGAGGAGATTCGAGTTCATAATGTAGACTCTTCAAAATTTTATCATGAAGCCCCTCAAGTAATGAAACCCGATAAAGTTCCTTTTAGCAAGCTTATGAAACATGTTCCTGCAGATATCGATGTATTTTTACCAGTTGATGATGGAGAAGATTTTATAATAGAACGGATTGGATGGAACATGCTTCAAAGGGCAAATGTTAATCTTGAAGACGTAGAGTACAGATTATTCAGCCAATGCTCCCCATTTTTCTATGATCTTTTAAAAGATGATTTAAAAGAGGTTTATAAAACCGGAAATACAAAAGCCTTAAGAATAATCTATTACATAAGCGATAGAATTCAAACACTGACAAATATACACATCATTCTAGAGGACAATATAATATATTTAATTTCCGATTTAAAAGAAAATAAACCAGAAGCAGAAATTAGTGAAGAAGAACAGAAATTACAGGATAATGAAAATAAAGCTAATTTAATAGAATATTTCTCCCAAACCGGAAGTTATTATAAAACAAGAGACGAATATGTTTGGACACCAGGAATATATAACATTATAAATCGTTCCAAAGAGCCAAGGGACGCATTTTATAATATAATTTTTGATTTGGTTATACCTGAAGACAAGCCTTTAGTTGAAGAATTACTTGAAACCATGAGCCCTGAAACTGATACCTATGAAAACATCATCAGGATTTCAACACCTGGAGGCCAGATAAAATATCTGGATACTTATCTTTACTCCAAATTCGATTCAAATGGTGAAGAAATAAGCCATTATGGACTATTTAAAGACATCAGTGTCGATTCACACAAACATATGACCCGGCCTGTTGATTTTATGTTGAATGGTTTTAATCAGAATTCCAAACTCTCTTTACTAGTGGAACCATTAAGCAAAAGGTATGAGTTTAGCGAAGGATTTTATAAAATCATCGAAATGCCAAAAGAGGATTATGTTCACAATGAAAGTATCATTGATTATATCGAAGAAGAAAACGTTAGAGAAAAGCTTAAGATGTTAATTAATGGTGAAATTGAAGAGATAAATACTATTCTAACTTTTAATGTCAATGGTGATGAAGAAAATCAAAAGATTTGTGAATTATTCATCGAAAGATTCACTTACGGAAATAAAACTCACAGTATCGGATTTCTAACCGACGTGACAATTGCACGCCAAAAACAGAAAGAATTAATTGAATCAAATGCAACCAAAAATATCTTAATTAAAGAAGTTCACCACAGGGTGAAAAACAACTTACAGGTATTGAACAGTTTTCTAAACCTTGAAAGCCCTTCAAAACCTCTTTACAGCAAAAGATATCCAATTTAAATCATATATTAATGAAGAAATTCATTTATCCATTGAAATCATCACACCTTTACTTTTAATTATTGATGAATTAACCATGAATGCAATAAAACATGCGTTTCCTAATGAAAATCAGGAAGATAAAACAATTTACAAAAAAATCGATTATATCAATGATAATACTTGTGAATTAATTTTAAAAGATAATGGAGTTGGTATTGAAAGTCCTGAAAAATTAATTAACCATAATTTAGGTTGGGAGATAATAATGAGCCTAACAAAACAAATAAATGGTAAAATTGAAGTTTTAGAGCTTGACGTTGGAACTGGATTTAGATTAACATTTCCAAAAACTTTTGAACACGAAATTGAGGGATTACAATGAGAATACATAAAGAATATAGAAAATTGGAGAACGTCGAAGAAGTGAACGTTTATGACGTTCATGAAAAAGAATTCTATATACAGGCGCCCAAAGAATTTGAAATGGAAAAAATACCGTTTCCAGTTGTAATGAAAAATATTAAAACGGACATAAACATTTTCGTACCATATAAAGATGGGGAAGATTTTATCATACATGGATTGGGAAATAGTGCACTTAAAAGAGGAAATATTCGGCAAGAAGATATTGAAGGAAGACTATTGAGTAAAGCCTCCCCTATGTTTCATCAACTTCTTCATGAAGCATTATTCGAAGTATATAAAACTCATGAAATAAAACATGTGCGATTCTTATACCACCATAAAGAAAAATTAGCCAGACTCACAAATGTTAAAATAATCTATGAAATGGGTCGGATTTTCATCCTTTCAGACCATATCGATACAAGCGAAAGCACATTATATATTCCAGAAGACGACAATCGTGATGAAGACAAGGCTAATTTAATAGAATATTTTGCACAAACTGGAAGCTATTATAAAATCAATGGAAAATACTCCTGGACTCAAGGTATTTATAACATCATTAACCGTCCAAGAGACGAATACGATGAATACTATAACATCATATTCGATTTAACAATCCCTGAAGATAAACCATTAATCGAAAAAATCAACAAAATCATGGATTCTGGAACTTCCCACTACGAATCAATTATTAGAATCAGAACCCATGACGGAACATTGAAATATCTTGAAATGAACCTATACTCTAAATTTGATAATAATGGTAATCTGATTAGTCGTTATGGATTAATTAAAGATGTAACCACTTATTCACATAAAAAGATTACAAGACCTGTTGATTTCTTGTTAAGCGGTTTTAAAAATAGTAAAAAATTAGCATTGCTTATTGAACCCTTAAATCCAAAACAATATGAATTTTCAAAAGGATTTTACCATCTTATTGAAGAGGATCCAGAAGATTATTCCCATTCCCGTGCAGTAATACAAAATATTGTTGAGGAAGATGTAATAAATAATATTATACAACTCATTGACGGTCAAATCAACGAACTTGAAGAGACTTTCACATATAATGTAAAAGGAAATGAGAATAACCAAAAAATATGTGAAATATATCTCGAAAGATTCGAATTTGGTTCTGATACACACAGTATTGGATTTTTAACTGACGTTACTGAAGAAAGAACAAAACAGCTAGAATTGATGGAAGCAAATGAACATCAAAATGTGCTAATAAAAGAAGTTCACCACAGAGTTAAAAACAACCTACAGGTACTAAACAGTTTCTTAAACCTCGAAAAAAGAGCATATAAAGATAAACCAAGCATAATTATTGATCATATGCAGTCCAGATTATCCTCTCTTGCTATTCTTCATGAAAAAACATATAATACTACTGACTTCAAGAATATCAACTTAAAAGAGTATATTGAAGACCAAGACGGCCAATTAAGAAGTTTAATTGGTTTAAGAGATGGAATTGAATTTGAATCAGAAGTGGATGAAGATTTAGTTTTAACAATCGAAGTTATCACACCATTATTACTGGTTATCGATGAATTAACAATGAATGCAATAAAACATGCGTTCCCAGATAAAACCAAACCTAACAAGAAAATTACCAAAAAGATAACCAAAATCGACAATGAAAACGCAGAACTCATCCTTCAGGATAATGGTGTCGGCATAAATGATCCCGATAAAATTACTAAAAATCTCGGTTGTGAAATCATTAAAAATCTTACAAAACAATTAGATGGACATATAGAGCTGTTCGAACATGAACATGGAACAGGATATAAACTAACTTTCCCAGTTTATATGGACCATACTATTGAAGGATAACTTGAAAAATAAAAAACAATATATAATAATAAAAAAAAATTTAAATGTGAGGGTAGAAAATGAATGAAAGAATTTTAATTGTTGAAGATGAAGCAATTACAGCATTAGATTTAAAGTACAGTTTAGAAGATTTAGGTTACGAAGTAATTGACACAGTTGATACTGGTCAAGATGCTATTGATGTTGCAGCAGAAAAAGTACCTGATGTTGTCTTAATGGACATCAAATTAAAAGGAGATATGGAAGGAATAGAAGCTGCAGAAGTAATTTCTGAATTAAGAATACCTGTAATCTATTTAACTGCAAACACCGACACAGATACTTTTGAAAAATCCAATGTAAAAGGATCTTACGGCTTTGTTTCAAAACCATATGACATAAACAAATTAGACAAAACTCTTAAAATAACTATTAACCGAGCAAAACTAGAAGAAAACAAACTGAATGATGCAAGTGGATTTACTCAATAGATTTAAATGACTGAACTAAAATTAATCCAAGGAAAACCTAAAATATTCACCATCAGCTCTGAAGAATTGATGCTGTCACAAATTAAAGAATACGTCGAAGATTACGAATACGAATATGTAGGGTCAGCATCCGAAAAAGATGAAATCTTTAAAAAAGTAGACGAACTATCTCCAAATTTGATATTTTTAGATACTGAAGAGCAAGGTTTAGATTTGCTTGAAACAGCAAGTGATTTGGAGCTTTTCAATGTTCCAGTTATCATTATTGTTGGGGATGTTTTTGATGCAACAATAGACCAGTTATTAATGAGTAATCCATATAATTATTTACTAAAACCTGTAGATAAAGATGAACTGCAAAGAGCTATGGCAGTTTCATTGAAAAAGCATGAACAGAACATATTAAGTGTTCAGACTGCACAAAATAAAATACAGGAAAAAAATACGGAACTTTTAATAGAGAAATCTGACTCCAGTTTTCTGTTAATTCTTTGTATAGCATTAATCATCATAGCTATTTTAAGCAGAAATGCTACATGGCTTCAATGGGTGCTTTTAATTCCAACATTAGCAATGCTTATAAATTCCATCGTAAGTCTCAAAAAACAAAAGGAAGTTATTCCATTTGAAGAAGAAGACCTTCCATTTATAAGCGTATTTATTCCAGCACACAACGAACAGTACACAATTGAATCAACTGTCAGAAGTGTTTGTGATTCAGATTATACTAAAAATGGAGAATCTAATTTTGAAGTTATTGTCGTTAATGATGGATCCACTGACCGTACTGGAGAAATATTATCTGATTTAAAAAAGGAAATTCCGGAACTTAAAATCGTTACAAGACATCCTCCAAGGTCAGGTAAAGGAAAAGGTTTTGTTTTAAACGATGCATTGACATTATCACAAGGAGAGGTGATTGGTGTTTTTGATGCAGACACACAAATCAAAGATGATTATTTGATGACAATTGTCCAATACCTCAATAACGGAATCGATGGAGTTCAATCAAGGGTTAAAATGTGGAACAAAAATGAAAATTTCTTGGCCCGTATGCAACATGTGGAGTTTGCAAGTTTTGGAAATACATTAATTGCAAAAGACAATCTCGATTCTACTGGATTTTTAGGAGGAAATGGACAATTTGTAAGAAAACAAGCCATTATAGATTCAGGTCGTTGGGATGGATTTGCGGTTACTGAAGATTTGAATTTAGCAATAAAGATTATCCTTAATGGAGGTCAAATACGTTATTGCGGTGAATGTGCAGTTTATCAAGAAGCAGTTACTGAGTGGAGAGCATTTTTCAGACAAAGAATCAGATGGGCTATCGGTAACTTTGAAACATTATTTGTTTATTTGCCCCAGATTGTAAGGTCAAAAATATCCATCGGAAAGAAATACAATATCATTGAGCACATTTCATTTTACAGTTTTAATTTATTAATTTTCTTCGGATTCTTAGTGACAATAGCCAATGCAATTTCATGGTTCCTTTTCCATCAAACTACAGTTATTAGAATGGAAGCACCATTTATTGTGGGAATCTTATCAATGATTGCATTTTTCCCAGGAATCCTAATTGCTCTTTCAAGAGACAAACCCACAATAGGAGAATACATCAAAGACCTTGTAAAATATTATCTTTATTGTTTCCACTTAATTCCATTATTTTTTATGACTATGGTAACAATGCTTACAAGAAAAGAAAGAAAATGGTCTAAAACAGAGCATAAAGGAGGGAATAAATAATGAGAAGAGGAGACATGATACGTGGAGTAATACTCATAATCATTATTATATTTTTTGCAGCGAATGTCAATAGTATAAATAGTTTCTTAAGCGTCAATACTGATAGGACTGTTGAATTTGGCCATAGCGCAACAATTGTACCCCAAGCATGGAATACAACAGATGAGTTGAATTTAACCAATGAATCCAAAACTCCTCATGCCATTACAAACGAATACGTTTATATTGACCATTGGGATGATTGGCCCGAAGACCACATAACATCAATTTCAGAAGCGAAATTTAGATCGATGGAAAATGGAAATTACAAAGTTCTTAAAACTGAAAATGCCACTGCAAGTGGTGTTCCTGTTTCAAAACAGTATTTCTCAAATCCATCAAAAGATACAAATACATCCTGGAATCATATTGGTGTTAATTATGTTTTCCCTAGAGAAGATACAAATTATGCAATTCAAGTGCATTATTTCTCATCACATGATTACAACAATACAACATTTTTAAAAGAAGTGGATGACCGTATTGAAGACGATATGAGCAATATTCATAATAACGAATATAACGGATTTGTTTCAGGTGTGCGAGATATTTACAATTTCATCATATCCCACATCTAAAAACTTTTTTTAAATTAAAAAATTAATTAAAAATTTTAATATCTTCTTTTAGAAACTCAAAAAATAAACAACCACAAAATTAAAATTTATAAAGAAAAAATAAAAATAGAATGAAAATTATTCTTTAGGATATGTCAATGGATGATTTTCACACATTGGATCCTTAATAATATTTCTTTTAAGATGATATTCCAAAAAGTAAAGCATCCACTGATTGGATAGCTCCCTTAGAGATGCATCATCTAATTTTTCATGTTTAGTAAAGAAATCAAGTTGATTTCCACCAACAACAATAGCAATCTCTTTTGTCTTGACCAACATGAAAAAATCGTTGCGTATGTTGTGAATGCTAAAATCATCAACAACAGAAATTGATTTTTCCTTTTTATAATCATAGAAGAAATCATTAAGATATTCAAAATCGACAAATTTAATATCTTCTACATCAAACAGAACGTCTTCACTAAGCAACTGATTTTTAAAATCGTATTTTGAAAAAAATTCAATGTCCCAGATATTATTGTAAAATACTGTGAAAAAGGAGTCAACTGCAAAACGAGCTGTTAAAGAGAAATCTTCAGTTTCCTTTGGAGTTCCAAGTTCAACATCCATAAACTCCAAGTAAATAGAGTCCTGAGATATTTCTATTGAAGTCAATTTACCTGAATTAATAATTACATCCCTGATTAATTTAAGTGACCTGCCATTCATTTAACCACTCCTTTTTGTAAAATTTTCATATGCTCCTTCAATTTCAAATTCCTTTTCGCCATCATAAGATTTATCCCATTTAAATGAAACTAATTCTATTTGGTTGTCAATAGTTTCATCCCAATTCAATTCAAAACCTTCTGATTTAAAGGAATCATACACCATTTTTCCAACTTCTAAGGCTTTATTTTCATTTCTTTCAAAATCACCAAAAGTTATGTTTAGTTTCTCTTCAAGAATTGCCTGTTCAACATCCTCAAAAGTATAAAAACAAAAACCATCTGGAAAGTACTTGTTGTTTACCAAATGAACATAAAGTTCAAAAGCATCATTAACACCCTCTTTTATATCATAACCGCAATTATGAATGGCTACGATATTTTTAGAGGTTAATGAATTGAAAACATCATCCAATCTATTGAAATTAGTATCGTCAAAGTCATTTAAAGAGATATTAAATTGAGAAAAATCTACATTTTCCCCAATAAATTCATCTTCCAAAATTTCCAATATTTCTTCAGTGCTAAAAAAACCAGATTTAGAAAGGGCATTAATCATATACTCAATTTCTTCAGCTAAATCCGGATTCATAATATCATCACTCATCATCACCAAACACTATAATACGAGTGACATTTCCTCTTTCAGTAAATCCTGCCATTACACGGCTTTCACCGATTTTTGCTAGAGCAAAATCATCATGAGGTTTAAATCCATATCCTTTAAGCTTTGTATAAGCTTCAAAAGCAATTCTTGGATGAATATTGAAATTCTTTTGGAAAGTATAATAAGTATCCCTAAATTTTGTGACAGAATTATTTTCTTCAATCAAATCGGATTTAATAGCTACAAATATATCTATTCCCTCTTCAGAAACCGCATAATATGCATCCATATCTAATAGAGCTATTGAAACCATTGCCACAGTATGACAATCATCATAGTTAGACCTTAGAATTGGAGAGGTGAATTCAGCCACCTCAAATTCCTCACCGATATCTCGTATTTGTTTTGATGCCTTGATTAAATTTTCACCGAAAATATCTTCATTATCCCATGCCCAGCACCATTGACTTAAGTCTTTAGAGAAAAACCCTAAAACCTGAACTGGAATAGTAATATCATCAAAGGAGATAACTCCTTTTTCAAGATCTAACTGACCAACATTTTCACCGATTAATTCTGAAAAATTTTCCTGTTTATCTAAAGATAATGCACCATATTTAGATAGCAATACTTTGAAAGAATCTCCTTTTTCAATAGTTATTGGTTTTTCGACTACTTTCAATATTAACACCTAAAATTCTAATTTTGAAATTCTGTCCATTGCTTCTTTGGTATTTTCTAATGTATTGAATGCAGTTAATCTTAAATATCCTTCACCACTTGGACCGAATCCTGAACCAGGAGTTCCAATAACATTTGCTTCATTTAATAATAAATCGAAGAATGCCCAGGAATCCATATCATTAGGAGTTTTTACCCAAATGTAAGGGGAACTTACTCCTCCATAAACATCAAGACCGAGGTCAGTTAAGCTTTTTCTGATGATTTTAGCATTTTCCATGTAATATTCAATGATTTCACCGATTTGTTTTTTACCTTCATCAGAGTAAACTGCTTCTGCAGCTTTTTGAACCGGATAAGATACACCATTGAATTTTGTGGTTTGTCTTCTGTTCCATAATGGATTAATTTCAACTTCATTGCCTTTGGAATCATATCCCATTAATTCTTTAGGAACAACAGTGTAAGCACAACGGGTTCCTGTAAATCCTGCAGTTTTGGAAAAACTCTTAAATTCAATAGCTACTTCTTTTGCACCTTCAATTTCATAAATTGAGTGAGGAACATCATCTTCATTGATAAATGCTACATAAGCTGCATCAAATAATATTAATGCATTATTTTCTTTTGCATAATCAACAAATACTTTTAATTGATCTTTGGTAAGTGTAGTGCCTGTTGGATTATTAGGATAACATAAATAAATAATATCTACAGGTTCTGATGGAAGTTCAGGAACAAAATCATTTTCGGAATTACATTTAAGATATGTTAATCCTTCATACATACCATCATCTTTCATTTCTCCAGTTCTTCCAGCCATTACATTAGTATCAACATATACAGTGTAAACAGGATCAGTAACAGCAATTTTATTATCTATTCCAAATATATCCTGGATGTTTGCTGTATCACTTTTTGCCCCATCACTAATGAAAACTTCAGAAGTGTCTAAATCAATTCCATATGTTTTATATTCATTTTCAATAATTGCTTCAGCTAAAAAGTCATAACCTTGTTCAGGACCATATCCCATAAATGTTTCAGCATCAGCCATTTCATCAACTGCTGCATGAAATGCTTTTATAACAGCCGGTACTAACGGTTTTGTAACGTCCCCAATACCCATTTTAATAATATCTGCATCAGGATTAGCTTTTCTAAATTCTGCTTCTCTTCTTGCTACTTCAACAAAAAGATAACTACTTTTCAATTTAAGATAGTTTTCATTAATTTTTACAACCATGATTAAACCTCATAAATATTAATCTAATTTATATTTTATTTTCTCAATATATAAAATGAATGATTATTTTTCAGATGTATTAAATGCTTTTCAAAAAAAATTGTCAAGAAGATATTTTTATAACAAAAAGCCATCATATGAAAATATTTAAATTAACTATTTTACATAAATATATTATACTAAAAACATTGATAAGGAAGTTGGAAAAATGAATGGAATAACTATATTAATTTGGGTAACAATTGCAATTATAGCTATTATTGCAATAATATTAGTTAAATTGCACTACAGAGGAAAAGAGCTGGAAAATGATGAAGGATCAATACTTGAAGATGCAGAATCCTTAACTAAAGTATTTTCTTCCGGAAAAAGTATGCTATCTAAAGATAATGATGATAATTCCAATAATCCAACTAATCTTAATCAATCCAAACCCAAAAGCTTAAAAAGTGAAAATTCTTCAACAAGTAATGTGTATTATGAAGAACCTGCAATTTATGAAGTTGACAATACCACTTACGAAAATATTGAATACGAATCACAAAATCAAGTACTTGTTGATTATGGTACTACCGTAGAAAAATTCCAAGAACCAATTAAACAAAGCCAGATGGATATTATGAGCCAAAATAACGACCCTAAACCTGAAAAGCATGAGTTAAAAGATTTATTTACAATTGATGAATTAATCAAAGAATCAAAAAGAAAAGATAGTGAACGCGAAAAAGAAGCATATAAAAATGACTCTGAAGATAAGGAACTCGCCGAACTTAAAGAAAGCATAAAACAAAAACAAGAAGAGAAAAATATTGAAGAAATTATCGATGACATTCCAGAAGAAACAATTCAAGATATTCTTAATGAAACCGAAGAAGAAACTACTGCCGAGACTATTACCGAAAGCGCAGAAGAAGAAACCATTACTGAAACAATCACTGAAAGCACAGAAGAAGAAACAATTGCTGAGGTTATTAATGAACCTGTATCAGAAGAAACTAAATCAGATTCAGTACCTGAAACAGTAGAATCTAGTGAAAGTGAAGAAAGTAAAATTGAAGCGCCTACAGTAACATCTCAAGATATCGAAGAGGCAATAACTACTGCAAGTGAAGAAAGTAAAGAAGAAGTGGAAAGCATTTCAGAAAGTGCTGGCATTACTGACGCTTTACTTAATGACAATGAAAAAGAGGAAATTAAAGAGCCAAATCTTAAAACTCCAACAAAAATCAAAGAGGATTACAAATTCGGAGAGGATTTGAAAGATGAAAAGGTATTTGGAGAATATGACAGTGATTTAGACTATAGAAAAGATTTAGATAAAATCACCAATACAATCAAAGGTTCTAAAATATTCAAGAATGTGAAAGAAAAGCTCACATTCGAAGAGCCTGAAGAGGAAGAAGTAATTGAAGAAGAATTCATCAGAAATGTGAATGAATATGAAGAGGATTTTGCTCCGATTATCAATGAAACTCATGCAGATTATGCAACATACGAAGAGTATCACAAACATGATTTCGAAGAACCAATAGTACCTGAAGAAACACCAAAAGCATTTGACGTGATACAAACTACACCAGAACCTCAACCAGAAATTAAAGAATCAAGGATTGCTCCTATTAAAGAAAAACCTTCAAGAGACAATATAAAAATAAAATTAAATAACAATGAAGTTGTTCTTAAAAAAGGTGATGAAATTATTTACAATCATCAAGGAGAAACTTATTCCAGCCAAGTTTATGCAATTAATGGTAATGATATATCTGTAAAATACAGAAGAAAAAATATTGTTATCAAACCGTCTGATGTGAAAAAGGTATACTAATACCTTTTTTACTAAACATCACCACATATAAACATCTAAATATATTTTTATTAACTTGTAACTTATTTTTAAAAAAAAAGAGAATAATAAGCATTTAAAAAATGCTCAATTCATTCATCCTTATTCAATTTATAGCTACCATTTTCCACAATATATTTTGGAACAATGATTTTTAAGGAACGAATGACATTTAAATAAAAATCGTCCAATTCTCTATCTGCATAAGGATAGGTGTATTCGAAAATATATAAATTATTGTCTTCCACATATAAAAATTCATTACGGCGAATCTCATTTTCACCATCTGAAAATGAAGAGACCACCATATAATAAATATCATCATTAATAGGTATGAAATCGGAAGCGATTAAGTTTATTTGAGTATTGTTTTTTATATTTTTTTCAATATCCGCCTTGATGTCCGGAAGGCCAACAAGTGTAGGAGTGGTTGAAAATTTAATGGACATAGGTATTTTGGTATTTACAAGATACATGTCATTAAATTCATCTTTAGTTGCAACCGGTTCAAAATCTTCAGGCATTTGGAGTGTGGAAAATCCATTTGAAAACATTGTCATTATATTCACCTATTTATGTGCAAAGTAAAATATCAATTCATCATCAGCAATTTCATCAAGACGTGCAAATCCAACTCTTTCAAATTGAACAATATCTCCAACTTTCAAATCACGAAGTGCACCTTCACCAAGTCCTGTCTTAATTGATGCATCATCCATAACAATTTTAACATCAACATTGTCATCAACAGGGACCCATTGAATAATTCTTGCCTTGACACTTCTTGCATCTTCAAATGAAGTGGAATGATAAGTTATTTCATCACCATCGATATTCACATTCACAGCATCCATTAACCTGAATATTCCATCGTTAATGTCTGATTTTGCAAGATATGCACTGCCGTCAAATGGTAAAATCCTATTTCCCCTGTCCATGTGGTCTGCATGAAGTGGTCTTTCAATGTCGACTTTACCGCCTTCATATCCTCCAACAGTGATTAATTGAGGATCTTCACAGAAGAAATACCTATTCGCCACAGGTTCTAAAAAGTTACGGTTCAAACCATAAATCTTCTTCCAGCTAATAGCTGAATCAGCCATTTTAACGCCAATTTCAGTTATCAAATTATAAATGGTTCTTGGGTCGATTCCCCTTCTTGCAATAGCTCTTAAAGTTCCAAGTCTTGGATCATCCCATCCACTGTAGGTTCCATCTTCGATTCCTGCCATTGCTTTGGAAGTGCTTAGTGCAATATCTTCCATTTTAAGTCTACCGTAATGTATGTACTCAGGCACATCCCATCCCATATGGTCATATAGATATTTTTGTTTTTCAGTGTTTGCAAGGTGGTCTTTTCCTCTTAAAACATGAGTCAATCCCATCAAATGATCATCCACCGCAACAGAGAAATTCATCATAGGATAAATTCTGTATTTATTGCCTAAACGAGGGTGAGTTTCGTCAACCAATCTCATTGCTACCCAATCACGAATTGCAGGATTTTTATGGGTAATATCAGTTTTTACTCTAAGTACAGCTTCGCCCGCATCCATAGTGTCAAATTTTTCCCACAATGCAAGATTTTCTTCAACACTATTGTCCCTGCACGGGCATGCTTTACAGTTGTCTTTAAGCTCTTTGAAATCAGCGCCGTCACAGGTACACATATAAGCCGCACCCTTTTCTATTAACTGACGAGCATAATCATAATATGTTTCAAATCTGTCGGATTGGTAAATAACCTCATCAGGATTGATTCCCAACCATTCCAAGTCCTCAGGAATCATTTCATAAGCAGGTTCATATACTCTTTTTGGATCGGTATCTTCAATCCTTAAAATCAATTTTCCATCATGCCTTTTTACATATTCGGCATTTGGAACTGCTGCACGGGAGTGTCCAATATGTAGCGGACCGCTTGGATTTGGAGCAAAACGTAGAACAATATTTTCATGAGTTCCAGGAAGTTCCTGAAGTCCAACTTCTTTAGCTTTTGGTTTTTTGTCTTGAACTTCTACACCTAACTTTTCCATTTCGCTGGCTTGCTCTTCTGGAGATAAAGCGTTTACCTTTGCTACAATTTTACCTGACATTGGACCAATTTCTTTTGCTTTGCTTCTTAATTCAGGCTCATTTGCCATGATTGAACCCATAACAGCTCCAGGATTTGCAGATCCCTTATGTTTGGCTGCATTTAGCAAAGCATGTTTATAGATAATTTCTTCTAAATCATTCATTTAATCATCACAATTAATAATTCGATTATAAAAATAAGCAATATTATTTATCTTATTGAAGATATATAAAGATTAAGAATTAAATTGGGTTAAGATAGTATGAGGCTTGGAAAAACTAATCTCGAAGTAAATAAAAATGGATTTGGTGCCCTTCCAATCCAAAGATGCACAATGCAGGAAGCGGTTGAAATACTTAAAAAAGCATATGACAATGGGATTGATTTTTATGATACAGCCCATTTTTACACTGACAGTGAAGAAAAAATGGGAAATGCTTTTAAAGATATACCTCGTGAAAAGATTTATATTGCAAGCAAAACTGCAGCTGAAACACCAGAAGTGTTTTGGAGCGATTTGGAAACTTCACTTAAAAGCTTAAAGACAGATTACTTGGATTTATATCAATTCCACAACATTTCATTTGTTCCTAAAAAAGATGATGAATTATTTAAAGCAATGCTTGAAGCGAAAGAAAAAGGAATGATCAGACATATTGGAATTACAACCCATAAAATTACATTTGCCCATGAAGCCATTGAAAGCGGACTTTATGAAACTCTACAATATCCATTTTCATACTTAAGCGGAGAGGAAGAGATAGAATTGGTGGAGAAATGTAAAAAGTTTGATGTTGGATTTATTGCAATGAAAGCAATGGGCGGAGGATTGATTACAAATTCAAAAGCGAGTTTTGCATTTTTAAATCAGTTTGACAACGTATTGCCTATTTGGGGAGTTCAAAAGATTTCCGAGCTTGATGAATTCCTGTCCTATGACAGCACCACTGTCTTAGATGATGAATTGAAATCAACAATCGAAAATGACAAAAAGGAATTGGGCGAGGACTTTTGTCGAGGATGCGGCTACTGCATGCCATGTCCTGAAGAAATTAAAATCAGCATATGTGCCAGAATGTCACTTTGGGTTAGGAGATTTCCGACAGAACCCCATTTAACTGAAGAATGGCAAAAAACAATGGCTCAAACAGAAAACTGCATAGAATGCTATGCATGTGTTGACAAATGCCCATATGAATTGGATATCCCAAGAATTCTTAAAGAAAACTATGAAGACTACAAAAATATCTTAACCGGAAAAACAAAGGTGTGAATATGAAACAGTGTATTGAAAACCCAAATGAATTAGACTGGGCCAGTTTCTGGGCTGAAAAACTGGCAAATAAAATTGATAAAGATTGGGATAAGGCAGCTCCAGGATTTTATAGGCATACCAAAAAAGAAGACTATAACGATGCACTGTTTGATAAATTAATTTTAGATGAAAACTATACAGTATTGGACGTCGGCTGCGGTGAGGGATCAGTTACAGTTCCTTTAGCCCGTAAGGTTAAAAGTGTTATTGGACTTGATTCATCTCCAAAAATGCTAGAATATCTGGAAAAAAGAGCTAAAGACAATGACATCAAAAATATCAAGACTATTTTAAAACCTATAGAAGAGATAAAATACTCAGAAATTGGGGATGTTGATGTAGTGGTCTGCTCAAGGTCCTTGAATGGAATAATACCCATAGAAGAAGTATTGATGGAATTAGATAAAATTGCCAGTAAATATGTTTTCATAACCATTTTCGGACCTGAAAACAAGAAAATCGAAAAGGATTTTGACCGAGAGCTTGGAATAAAAACCGAAGATTTTCCAGACTACAATTATTTCTTCAACATACTGTTCAATATGGGAATCTATGCAAATATCGAAAGATTTGACTTGAACAACTACCGTGAATATGACAGCATTGAAGACGCCATGGACAACGGAAAGTTCAGACTGGACATTTACAGCGATGAAGAAAAAGAGCTGTTGAAAGATTATTTAAAAAGAATTCTAAGTTATGATAAAAAATCAAAAAAATATTATAACGTCAAGGACAAAGCCGATTGGATAATGATTTGGTGGAAAAAAAGTTAAAAGAAATTATTCATTAATTTCTTCAAAATATTCTGGACCCACATCACATAATGGGCAAACGTAGTCCTCAGGCAATTCATCGCCTTCATACACATAATCACAAACTTTACATCTCCATGCCATTCCATCACCTATAATATTTTAAAAAAAATAATAAAATGAAACTAATCGCTCTTAATCATGGTTAAAATCATTTTATATGGACTGTTTTCTGCCTGTAGTGCATGTGGCTCATTAGCAGGCATGATAATGATTTCACCTGCTTTAACAGTATGTTTGACACCAGAAATTGTGATTTCCGCTTCACCATCAATAATTTGAACCATCGCATCAAAAGGAGCTGAATGTTCAGACAATCCTTGACCTTGATCAAAGGCAAAGAATGTTACTGTTCCAAGCTCTTTCTTGATTACTTCTCGGCTTACTACACTATCTGATTGATAATCCAATAAGGATTGGATATCTAAAGCTTTCGCTTTAATATCCTCACTCATAAGTTATTCCCCCATAATTGTTTTAATATCTGCAATTGCATCTCCTGATGTTGGAGTCAAGTTGTAATTTCCAACCAATACATTGAGAATGTCATCATTACACCATGCAGGAAGTACAGGTCCAATCCACATATCGGTTTTTCCCAAGTATAACAACGCCCAAAGCACAGCTGCAGCTTTTTGTTCCATCCAACTGAGCACAATTGTTAAAGGCAATTCGTTTAATTCCATGTCAAACAATTCGCATAATGCAAGTGCAACATCAACAGCAACAATAGTATCGTTACATTGACCCACATCCAAGAGTCTTGGAATTCCTTCAATGTCTCCTAAATCAAGGTCATTGAATTTATATTTACCGCATGCTAAAGTTAAAATAACAGTATCTTCAGGCAAGTTTTGTACGAATTCCCTGTAGTAGTCATTGTGTTTTGCTGCTTTGTCACATCCACCCACAACAAAGAATCTTCTGATTTTACCTTCTTCAACTAATTTTTTGATTGCATCAGCATGTTCCACAATAGCTCCTGCACTCCAACCGGTAGTGATAGTGGTTAATTCTTCAGGTTCTAAAGATCCTAAAGATTTTGCACATTCAATTACTTCTGAAAAATCATAATCCTCAATGGTTTTTACCCCTTCAAGTTTTGCTACATCCATGGTGAACATTCTTTCTTTGTATGCATCAAGTGCAGGCAATACACAGTTACTTGTTCCAACAATAGCTGCATTGTATTTTTTAAAGACTGTTCTTTGATCGTGCCATGCTCCACCTAATTGACCAGCCAAATTTTCGTATTTGTTGAGTCCAGGGTATCCGTGAGCAGGCAACATTTCAGAGTGAGTGTAAACTTTAATGTCAGTTCCTTCCACCTGTTTCAATAATTCTTCAAGTGCTTTTAGGTCGTGACCGGTTACAATAATTGCAGGTCCTTCCTGTGCACCCACTTTAACTTCTACAGGTTGTGGTTCACCGTAAGCAGCAATGTGAGCATCTTTTAATAATCTCATTACAGCTACGCTTTTTTCACCAGCTTCCAATGCAAGTGCCACAAGATCATTTACATCAAAGTTGACATTAGTTAATGTTGTGTATAATCCTTTGGTTAAAAATGCATCGATTTCTTTATCATATGCACCTAAAACGTTTGCATTGTAGTTGTATGCACTAATTCCTTTCATTGTAAATATCAAATTATCTTGAAGTCTTGCAACTGTTGGTTTTTTACCACAAACTCCACTTACTGTACAACCAGTACCCTTAGCGGTCTGGGAACATTGATAACAAAACATATCTAATCCGTCTGCCATAATAATAACCTCATTTTTTTGTTAATTATAAATTACAAAAAGGATGTATATAAACATTTTGTCACTATTCAAGGGTAAAAAGTAGTAATAAATATATAGCATGAAAAAAATAATAAAATTATGGACGAGAATATATCTGTTTTAAAAGGATTAGGACTTACAATGTATGAGGCTCAAGCATATTTAACACTCACATCATTAATTTCATCGACAGCGAGTGAAGTGGCTGAAAAATCAGGCATTCCTCGCAGTAAAATATATGATGTATTGAAAGGATTAATCAAGAAAAATTTCATTGATGTTGAAGATGGAAGACCATTGACATATAATGTCAAATCTCCAGTCGAAGTGCTGAGCCGTGAAAAAGAAAAAATTGACTCACAAATTGATGATACAATAACACGACTAACCAACATATATGAAAACGGAATGAGTCAAGTTCAAGCCCCAATATGGAGAATATACAGCGTTGAAAAAATCATCAACCAGGAAGTGGAAATCATAAAAAGAGCAAAAAATACTGTCAACATGAGAATAGGATTTCTCTTTGAAGGTGAAGGTGAAGCACTAATTAAGGCATTTAAGAAAAGACGTGTCTTGAAAGTGAATATACTAGCTTCATCGACATGTTACATCAACAATGAGGAAATTGACATTATTAAAATGTTTAAAGATGCCGACATCAACATTCAAAAAGCAGATATTCCCTTTGTAAAAGTGCTGATTTCCGATTCAAAAGAGATGATGCATACCTACACCAAGTTTAGTGAAGACAAGCGTGAAGTTATTCCCGAAACTGCAATCGGAATTTGGAACAAATACGAAGATGTTGCAAGAAACTATGACGAAAGGTTTATGAACCAATTAGAAAAAATCAAGAGAAAACAAAAAAAAAACAAAATAAAGCAATAGTATAACAAATCATGCAAATAATAGCTGTTAATGTCAATCATAAAAAATTACATTTTACAGCATAATGTGTCTTTAGGATAAGTGACATTAACAGCATTATTTTACATTTCAAGCTTTTGATGAAACTGATTCTTTTTATATCAATGTCTCCCTGATTAACTAATAGAAGCCCTCAATTTTTTATAAAGTAGCGCAACTGCAGTGGATATGATTAGCATAACAATTGAGATTACGGCTGTTATCAAATCATTCAATACTACACCTTTAGCGAAAGATTCAATGAGAACTATTGTTACAGGTATAAAGAACCATTGAGCAATATAAATTTTGTTGATGTTGCTGCTCAATATTGAACATGTCTTAATAGCTGCATCAGGCAGATATTTAACAATCCAGTAACATAGACCAATTACAGCATGAGCATTAATTATACAGAATACTGCATCCAATGTGTTTAAGAAGTAATATAAGTGAACATTCTCCGAAAAGACCCCTCCCCATAAATTTGAAGATACAAAAAAGTAAATCAGAGAAATCACCATTAAAATCGGCCAAAATTTAAAGAATTCCGTTTTATCCTTGGCTCTGATGAAGTATTGTCCCCAAATATACCCTGCAATTGGGAAAATAAACCAGTTGAATAAAGGAAAAGCAGTGAATTTAGTTCCAAAGAAGTGACCACAAATCAAGTTAATGTCAGGATTCCCGAAATCGGTGAACCTTAACATGGACCCCATTATGGACAGTACAACTGCAACAATAATCAACTTCTTGTTTGAAAATCTGAATTTCTTTAAGATTCCCATCAAAACAAATGCCATACCTGCAAATGCTAGGATATCAACACAAAACAGCAATAATCCACCATCTATAGTAAACGGAGTGGGATCGATACCAAGAGATTCGGCAAGAAAGTGAGGTACGAAAAACTCAAACACATTCACCAAAATACCTGAAAGGTATAATGTCACTCCCCTCTTCACCATGGTGTCCCATTGGCTGTGCCTTGAATATACTACCCCAACACCCATACAAAACATGAAAATGACCGCAGCATAGGGTCTTCCCAATACATTACCGAATACAAATTCATAAGCGGAGCTTAATCCCGGACTGTATGCCTTAACCACCATAATAGTATGCAAAAAAACCATGAAAATAATGGCAAATGCCTTGGCAATATCAAGTTCGACCTGCCTTCCAGTATTAACTTTTTCATCCGAAAATAAATCTGAAATAGCTATAATATAATTTTAGTTAAAAAAGTTATAAATATATAATGATTTTTAACAAGATACTGTCAATTTGTTAAGACTTTATTTGATTTTCTATTCCGTCATTTTTAGTTACATTTTCATCAGCTGCGCTTACAGCCCATTGAAAAAATCACAAAAAAAAGTAGGTCAACTGAATTTAATCTTTTGACCTACCAATCCATTGCCCTTTTTATATGGCAAAAATAATCACTCAAATTACAAATTCTTTATTTTTCTAATCATCATAGCCTCAAATCTATTAAATGCATCCAACAAGAAATCATCCAAATAGCTAACTGTTTCATCATATATTCTTTGTGGAACATCCCAGTATGCAGATGCAATGCTGCCTGCAATAGCTGCCTGAGTATCGGCATCACCACCTAAAGATACTGCATTTCTAATCGCATCTTCAAAGTCTTTTGCATCCAAAAAACAGATTATGGCTTCCGGAACGCTACCCGCACAGGAAACATCAAATGAATACTCCGGCCTTATTTCATCAACGCTACGATTCAAATCATAAGCATATACCATTTCAATATGATTTCTAATTTCATCCTTACTTGCTCCTGTCCTTGCAAGATAAATTGCATCTGCAGTTGAAAGGGCACCTTTAATACCCTCTGGATGATCATGTGACACTATTGCAGATTTATATGCCAAATCATTTGCCTCTTCCAATGAGTCAGCAACCCATGCACATGGAGATACCCTCATTGCAGAACCATTAGCCCAACTGTCATAAGGTTTAGGTGATTCCTGAACCAGCCACCCCCCAAAACTTGAACCATAACCTGCATCAGGATATCTATTCCCAAAATATTGTAAATTTTTAATTAAAACATCTTGTAAGTTTTTATCTTCACACAGCCAATTGGCAACGGCCAGTGTCAATATACTATCATCAGTAACTCTTGAATAAGGAGTAAATAATTCAAAATCTTTGGTTTTGATTGGGTAAAATTCTCGAGTTGATCCGATAATATCTCCTGTTATTGCTCCAATAATTCCTTTCATGAATTTATATTTTGATAATGTAATTAATATAGATTGATATATATTTAAATTGATTAAATTTAGTAAAATTGTCCTGAATGAGTAAAATTGCTCCAATTTTAAATAAAAAAAGATATATAATAGTTATGACATTATTATATTTGATAATACAAGTTATTATCAAAAACACAGAAATTTCTATCAATATTCATAAATCGCTTCTGTGATAGATTCATACCCATTGTTACTTAAAAAAATAGAAATTTCAAAAAAAAGGTCGTGAATGATTCCAGAGCAATCTGGAATCATGAAAAAATTAAATTATTTTTCTGATTAAAACAGAGGTATTATTGGTGTTACCTGTTGGAAGAACCATTACTTCCTTATGAAAACCCCGAGTATCCTTATCCAAAACAGGAGCATATAAAATAGCCCTCATTCCAGTATAAGTCCTATAGATGACCGGTGTTTTTTCATCAACATACTCCCAAATATTTGCAAAAACCCTATCTTTTGGCTCAGCAAGTGCTGCAACCATCAGAATATCATAATCCAAGTCTTCAATGACTTTTTCATCACCAACAACTATTTCAATATCCTCATCAAGTTCCAGTCTTTTCAAGACTTTTCTTGAAAGCTCTGCAACATTTTCCATCTGTTCAATGCCAATACATTTGCATCCAAATACTTTATTAAACATGATTAAAGTTAACGGAAGTGGACCTGATCCTAAAAATACAAATGTTTTATCTTCATTGAATTTAGCCAATTGACTTTCATTTTCAATTAATCCAATATACCGATTATAAAAATGGAATGAATCAAGAGTCCCTATAGGATTATCAGATTCCAAAATTTTTTGTGCATTCTCTGTTTCAAGCCTTGCCCCAACATAAACATAAAATTTTCTAATCAGTTTTAATGCATTATTCATCTTCTCATCATCAAGAATGTGCTTTGCGGAGTCAAAATCTATTGTCTTATCATGAGCAATGATTTCCACATCATCCAATATCTCAATGATTTCCTCAATATTTATATCATCTAGTGCTGAGTCACCATATTTATCCAAATCACCATAACTTGATAACTTATTGGCAATTTCTTCAAGTTTACCCCAATATTTATAACAGCTCATCGAAAAAACTCCTAATGCTTTATTTCACATTATGTATTTTATAAATATAAATTTAATTAAAGTAATAATAATTTGAATATTTGAGAAAAATAGTAATACCTTTAAAGAAAAAGTTAAAAAATAGCTATTAAAGATTTGAAGGAGAATACTTTAATAGCTATTGTAGACAGTTAAAGAAACCCATATAAAATATAAATCTCTTTTTTATTAATTATTTCATATTGATAGAGAAAATAAAGTAAAATTGACTGGTTATGCTAACAACCAATATTACTCGGCTAATGATGAATTTATATCAATACAAGATAATCAACATGAAAAATAATCAAAAATATTCTTTTTTTAACTATTTTTCTAACATCAGTAATCTCTTACTAATCTTAGAAAAACAATTAAAAAAAAAGTGGAGTGGAAATAGCTATTGTTTTAGCTATTCACTGACTCTATAATCAATCATTTTAAACTTATTCCAATTCTAGCGGACCTAACTTTGAAAGAGTTTTATGGAATTCTTCCATGGTTGTTTTGAATTTTTCACCTTCAGAAGCTGAAATCCATTCATGTCTAAATCTTTCTTTTTCAATTCCAAACTCTTCAAGAATATCTTCTACGATTTTTGATCTTCTGGACCATTTGTAGTTACCTGCGTCATAGTGGCAATCTCCAATATGACATCCTCCTACAAATACTCCATCCGCACCTTCCTGGAATGCTTTGAAAATCATTGAAGGACTAATCCTTCCAGAACACATTACACGAATGATTCTAACATTTGATGGGTATTGCATACGTGCGGTTCCAGCAGTATCTGCCCCACCATAACAACACCAGTTACATAATAAACCTACTATTTTTAAATCATCAGACATCTAATCACCTCATAATTCGGTTTTTTCTGGACTGTATAATGGAGGTTTTACATCATCTGAAACTCCAGCAACATAGCCAGTTCTATTGTAGTATTTTTTCTGCAATTTGTCAAAGATTAATGAAACAGGAATGTCCATTGGACATACGTCATCACATTGTCCGCAATCCACACAACTGAAACTCATGTGGGATAGTCTTACACCTTGGAATGCAATTGGTGTTGGAGGAACATTCTGGTCATCTTTAAAGAACGGTTTATTCAATTCACAGTTTTCATAACACCAGCAAATCGGACAAACATCACGACAAGCATAACAGCTAATGCAACGATTCCAATCATCCATTTCATTAACAGTCGGATACATCTTATCTTGGATTTTATTAGCCATTTTAATCATGATGCCTTCAACTTTTTTCCTGCCTTCTACAGCAGGGTCAGCTGGATTTTTAGTTTCTAAAATTCCTGCTTTTTTTGCACCGTCAATCATTTCTTGGCCTTTTTCATCATTGATTTCAATGAATGTCCAACCGTCTTCGGCACCCCAGTTTCCACAAGCGATGTTTGCTTTTCTTGGGATTTTTACATCACATCTTTGACAGTTGGTACGACGACCGTATCCTTCATTTTCAAGGTCGTGGATTTTTACAGCTTCTTCGGAACCGTCTGCAAGTTCGATGATGAACTGTCCTTTATCAATTTCTTCACTTACAACATCATCAGGATCTGCTTCATAGAACAAGTCAATCATTTTTCTTCCTGCTACAGGAGGAACAGTTCCACCACAGTTTAAACCAATGACATAAATATTGTCCTTATTGATTTTATGTCTTATAATGAGCTCTTCGATAGCTCTCATATCACAAGGTTTTGCTGTTACTGCTACTTTCTTATCAAACAGGTACTTTTGAACAAGGTCACCAATCATTGTAGGAGCGCAGTGATAGGAACCTGCAGTTTTCATCAAATCTTCTGAATTTGTTACGAAAGTTGGTACTCCGTCATAAACATCATCACAAGGACTTATCGCTAAAACTCCATCGACAATTTCTTCATCAAGCAAATATTTAAGAATGCTGGTTACAGCCCCTCCACATTCGCCTGCTTTATGAATATCTTCATTTTGAGATTTTGCTAAAACATAACTCATATAATCACCCGATTATCCATTTAATTTTTCAATTACCTCAATTTCACTTAAAACATCAGATTCAATTGCAGCATTGAAAGATTGGGTTTCACCCATTGCATTTACAAATGATCCATCTTTTTCAAGCCATGTTTTAATAGGAACGACAATGTCTGAAATTTCAGTTGTCTTGCTTTCACATGGAGCAAAGCTGATAATCTTTGATATTTTTGAAAAATCATATTCCAATTCATCAGCAATGTCATCGTTGAATACTAAAAGAACTTTAGTATTATCCAATAGTTCAAACATTTCATCTTTAGATTTAGGTTCTAATAAGCTTAAAGCACCTTTAGAATTGGATTTACTGAATACTGGTAACAATTTACAGCCTAGTGCATCAATTTTATCCAAATCATCAGAAGTATCAATTTGATTGAATATCAATACTGATGATTCATCGATGTTATCTTTAGCAGCGTCCAAAAATTCTGCTACAGAATCATTGAAACATTCATCTGCAATGTTGAAAGTCACTGAAGCTTCAGCATTTACAAATGCGAATATTTTTGCACCATTTTGTTTTGCATGGACAATTCTTCTTCCGATCAAAGGATTTTCGTATAATAAATCGCCGATTACAAAAATCTTTTCTGCATTTTCAACATCATCATAAGAAGCAACTTCATCATAATTTTTCAGGTTATCTGCATAAAATCCAATATTATATCCTTTAGATTCTGCAAATTCTTTTATTGCTTCAATTTCACCTACACCACTGTTACCAGAACAAATTACAGTGACATCAGAAGCTGAGCTTAATTCTTTTGAAACATCTGCAATTAAAGCATCAGCATCAACATCACCAAACTTGTTTTTATAACAATCAATGGAATTTCTTCCATTTAAACAATTTTTACCTGCATTTACAGGATGTCTTTTATAAGGAAAAGTTCCCACAATTTCTCCATCATTCAAAACAACATTAATGCCACAACCTACACTACATGAAGGACATAATGTGTGCTTAATCTCCAACATATCATATCACCAAAAAAAATCAGTTAAAAAAAGTATTAGAAATTCCCCCAAACAAAATATATAAATTTTGTTCAAATCTATACGAATAAAATATATAACTTAAAATAAAAATTTTGTTCAAATGTATACGAATAAAATTTTCTACTACTTATTTAACTATTTTATTAATACAATTATTCAAAATTATTCAATTAAATTAATTAATCAAATAATCCAATAATAGATTTATTAATATAGTATATAAATCTTTTCATAATATCTGAGAGATATAAATCCGTTAAAATATAAATAACAAGTTATTTAAATTTAAAAAAATAAAAAACAAAAAATAAATGTCTTAAATTAAATATAAGCAAAATATAATTTATTATTAAATAAAATAACGTCAATGCTTAAAAAAAGCAAAAAAGTTAATAGTCATGATTAATAATTATAAATATTAATAAAAAATCGAAAATTAATACAACTGAAAGAAAATCAAATATCATCTATTTTTTACAGAATTTCTGAAAAATTCACAAAAAATATAACAAAATATAAAAAATAAATATGAGAGAAATTATGCACTTCTCTCAAGAACAAAATCTGCAATGTTTTCAAGTACCTGTTTAGATGAAGAATCATCCAATATTTCGAGTACTTCTTTAGCTTTAACAACAGATTCTTGTGCCAAATTGCGAGCATATTCAATAGCTCCACAATTTGTTAAAATTTCAATTGCTTCATCTATCTCATCTTGAGAATTATTTTCATCTTTTAAGATTTCAAGCAACCTTCCTGAATCATCACTGGCCAAACCTTTGATTGCGATGATGGTCATTTTACCTTTGCCTATATCGGAACCGATTGGTTTACCTAATGTTTCTTCATCAGATGCCAAATCAAGATAATCATCCTGGATTTGGAAAGCAAGACCAATCAATCTTCCATATTCATACATAGCATCAATGACTTCATCATTTGCTCCACCCATAATAGCTCCAGCTTTAGTGGCAGCAGCAATTAAAGCACCGGTTTTTTTGAAAATCATTTCCATGTATTCATCTTCATTAACATCGAATCTTTCTTCAAATCCCATGTCCAATGCTTGACCTTCACAGATTTTAACACATGCATCAGCAACGGTAGCCAATGACTTGTTATTCTGTTCGGAAGTAGTGCCTTTAGAACAAACAATTATTTCAAATGCTTTTGAAAACAATGTATCTCCTGCGAGAATAGCTACGTCTTCACCCCATACCTTATGTACTGAAGGCATTCCTCTTCTCATATCATCATCATCCATGATATCATCATGAATAAGTGAAAATGTATGAATGAGTTCAATAGCAGCAGCAGACTTTAAAGCACTTTCACGATTTCCACCAACAGCTTCAGCAGTAATTAATGTTAAAGCAGGTCTAAGCATTTTACCGCCAGCTCTTGTTAAGTAAACTGAAGCCTCTCCAAGATTATCTGGAGTAATTGTAGACAATTCTTCTTCAATTGTTTTTGTAATATCTGTAGAATAACTTCCGAGTACTTCTTTTACATCACTCATTTAAATCCCTCACTTAACTTTTAAAAACTTGTGCTTGAGCATTTCTCAAGATATGAATATCATAACCAATTCTGTAACCTTCTTCCTCAGCAAGTTCAGCATATGCTGCAAGCATTGATAAATCTCCGTGTGCTGGAATGATATGTTGTGGTTTAAGCATACGCAAAAATTCTCTGTGATCTTCCCTTCCAGCGTGACCAGAAACGTGAGCATTAGGATAAATTCTTGCACCTTTTAATTTCAATCTCCTTTCCATGATATGCCTATTTGCAGCATTTGTTGGATTTGGAATGATAGGTGCTGAAATAATAATATTGTCTCCTTTTTTAATGTTAAATGGAGTTCTACTATTTGCAATTCTTGGAAGCAATGCATCAGGTTCACCTTGGTGTCCTGTTGTAACAAGCAGATAATTTGCCCTATCCTCATCAGCCTTCATTAAAGCTTTATTGACCGCTTTTGGAGAACCATATATACTTGCATTATTCGGCAATTTTAAAATACCTAATTTTTGTGCAATGCCACAGAAACGTTCCATGGATCTTCCAAGGAAAAATATTTCCCTGTGACTTTTTTTAGCAATGTCCGCAATTGCTTGGACACGTTCGACATGAGAAGAAAATGTGGTAACAATCATACCGGTCTTTTCATGCAACGGCCCTCTCATAACATCCTCAAGAATATTTCTTGCAATTCTTTCAGAATGTGTTTTAACTTCATCATAATTTTTTGCATTAGTTGTTTCGACAATTAAAGCAAGCACTCCTTTTCTACCCAATTCTCTTAATCTTTTATAATCAGGTGGTGGAGATACTTTTTGATGATTATCAAATTTAAAATCTAATGCATAAACAATAACTCCTTCCGAAGTATGTAAAACTGGAAATACTGCTTGAGGAATACTGTGTGTTGATTGAACAAATTCCAAAGTAATATCCTTAGAAAGTTTCAATTTACTTCCAGGATTTAATGGTCTGATAGGATTAGTTACCTTAAACTTACGTTCCCCTTTAATTTGTTTTTCGATTAATGCAGCAGTATATGGAGTTCCTATTAATGGAGCATCATACCTGTGAGCCAATTTGGCAACTGCACCAATGTGGTCTAAATGTCCGTGGGAAAATACGATACCTTTTACCTTTCCGTCAACATCTTTCATTAAAGTATCGTCAGGAATAACTCCCCTTTCAATTAAATCCAAACTATGCATTCTATCGATATCAGTATCTTCGTGCATACTAATTCTGTCAAGATGTATTCCCATATCAAATATAATTACATCCTCACCAATCTTGACAGCAGTCATGTTTTTTCCGACTTCCTGATATCCCCCAATAGCGATAACTTCTACGCTCATGTTTTATCTCCTTGAATAATTTTTTGTGTTTATACCTCTTTCACTAAGCCACTCCCTTGTTTTTCCGCGAATAACTAATTTAGATTGTTTCAATTCTTCAATGTTATTGGCGCCAACTAAAAACATGGCAATTCTTAGGGAATCATTGAATCTTTCAATAAATTTGTTTAATTGATCTTGAGATGCTGAATTTTTTAAGAATGGTAAAGCCATACCTACAGCATCAGCTCCAAGAGCAATAGCTTTAGCAGCTTCAAGACCTGTTCTGATACCTCCGGATGAAATAACCGGAACATTTACTGCATTAGTAACTTCAACTGTACTAATGGCAGTTGGAATTCCCCAATCCCAAAATACTTCACCCAAATATCTATCTTCAGCACGATATGTTTCAACAGCAGCCCAGCTTGTTCCGCCTGCACCTTCAATATCAATGAAATCCACACCTGCATCAACTAATGCCTTTGCAGATTCTCCAGATATTCCGCAACCTGTTTCTTTTGCAACAACTGGAATATCAACAGACTCAGTGATTTGATTAATCAAATCAAGATATCCCCTTGCATCCAAATCACCTTCAGGTTGAATGGATTCCTGAAGAGGATTGAGATGAATGGCCAAAATATCAGCATCTAAAATTTCCACTGCCTTTTCAGCCAAATTCAATTGAGGCGCACCGATATTACCTACAAGCAAACAGTCAGGAGCATTTTCCCTTACAACAGTATAAGTGTCTGCAAGTTCAGGATGTTCACAAGCTGCCCTTTGAGAGCCAACACCTAATGCAATACGATTATTTTCAGCAGCAATTGCTAACTGTTTATTTATATTTTTTGCAGCGGGATGTCCCCCAGTAATTGCTGTCATAAATAAAGGAGAGTTTAATTTTTTACCAAAAACGGAAGTTGACAAATCAATTTCGTTTTTATCAATTTCTGGCAGAACATTATGAATTAATTCAATGTCCTCAAATCCAGTAGTCTTATTTTTAAACTCAACATCATAATTTTCACAAATTAATAAATGCTCTAATTTTCTATCTGAAATCATATATTAATTTCCCCTTGAAATTACTGTCCCTTTCACTTTTTCATTTTCCAAAACTTTGAAAACATTATCTTCAACTTCAGCATTTATTATTTTAGATTCAATCCCTAAATCAGCCAAATATAAAAGTTCTTTAATTTTTCCAACCATACCACCAGTTACATCAACATTGGTTGTTCCTTCTAAAGTATCCAAATCATCTAAAGATGAAAATTTATCGAAAAAAATTGCGTCATCGTGTGTTTTAGGATTCTTATTGTAAACCCCATCAACATCAGTTCCCAAAACGACCATATCAGGGTTGAGATTTTTCGCCAAGTACTGAATGAGCTGATCACCAGAAATAACACAAATTTCCAACTCGTCATCCAAGACAACATCCCCATAAATAACAGGAATAAAACCTTTCTCTAAATATCTTTTAAAGCTATCAAGATTACCATCAGTGATTCTTTTATTAGTAGCCCTCATAAAACTAGAAGCCGGAATTGCTACTACAGGTAAGCCTTCATCAATGAAAGCTTCACAGATATACATATTTAATTTTTTAACGGCATTTTGAGTTTCGCAGAAACCTATTCTTTTTTGAGGATACTCGGATTCGTCAAATTTTTCGCCAATCTTATATTTTTTAGCAGGCGGATGTCCAAAAGACCCAGCACCATGAACAATAATCAATTCCTTGAATGAATTATCAAGTGAAGATTTAATCTCAGATGCTATTCTTTTAAGACTTTTAGTGTCGACTTCACTAACAGCATCCTTATTGGTTAAAATGCTTCCACCAATTTTTAAAATTATCATAAAATCACTTATAAAACCTAGAAGAAACTCCTTTTCGAGTAAATCTGATTTTTAATATATTATCATCACGAGCAATAGCATGTGCAACTTCATCAACTTTACCCGGACAAAGTGCAATAATACTACCTCCACCACCAGCTCCAGTAGTTTTAGAACCGATAGCTCCTGCTTCTCTTGCATTATAAACCATACGAGATAATTCCAATGTATTAACACCTAAAACATCTAAAAATCCATGATTAATATTCATCAATTCTCCAACTTTGTCAAAATCTCCTTTCAAAATAGCCTGTTTAGCATAATTGGTTAAATTACCCATTGCAGTAATGACAGGGTTTATGATTTTAGGATTTCTCATTTTTAAATTTTTTACATCCTTAACCATCTTTCCTGTGTTTCCGTGTTTAGTTGTGTATCCTACAACAAATGGAACATTAAATTTAGCGTTGATATGTTCGATTTTCTTATTTCTGGACAAGTAAACAATTCCACCATATGTAGAAACTAAAGTATCCAATGGGCTGGCCACGCCTTGAACGGCCTGTTCAACCATATGGGCATCATGAGCAAGAGATTTCTTATCAAAACGGATATTATGATACCTGTATAAAGCAGCAAGAGTAGCTACAGTAACTGCAGCAGATGATCCCAATCCAGAACCAATAGGAACATTTGATGATAATGTAATCTCAATTGGAGAGTGGTCGTGAGCTTTGTAAAGAGCTTCTAAAATATATCTAATAATACCTGGTTTTCCTTTTGTTAAAATGTATTTCTTATGACGTGTTAACAATTCAGCTTCAAAACCTATATCAGGAGCTTTAAAAACAGAACGATCATTGTTAGATTCTCTAATTGTTATATAAGCCCTTTTATTAACTGCACCTGCTATAGCAGGTTCTCCATAAACTACAGAGTGTTCACCAAATAAAATAGTTTTTGCGGGAGCAGAAGCTTTAGCTATCATAAATACACCTTATTTAAAAATGCCTGAAGCATAACCTACAACAGAGCTATAATCTCCGGTAACATCACCACTAGTTCTATAACCTAGAATTTCACAATCTTTCTTTCCAGACATTTTAGAAAGAGAAATTGCTGTCATTACCGGACCATAACCGCACATGGTAATGTTGAATTGTATAACCTCTTCAAAAAGTTTAAATTCATTCATTTCACTAATGTCATCTAAAACAAAACCATCCACCTTGTTTGCTTTTTCCTGATTGTTGAAATGAGACAAATCAGTACTTGCAATAATACAATAGGATTTACCCAACTTATTTCCAGCCTCAAAAATTGATTTGGCCAAATCGCTTGAAGCGGAAAATGTTTGAGAACCCATAGTAATCGGAACTATTTTGAAATCATTAGAGAAATATTGTAAAAATGGTAGCTGAACTTCAATACTGTGTTCACGAAGATGAGCATGAAAATCGGCAGATGCTATGTCTGATATAGAAATGATTTCATCCGCAAATTCACTGTCAACTTCAACATTACCAAAAGGGGTAATCCATTCTCCCTCATTGAAAACAGAAATTTCACTACCAAAACCTGTGTGGTTAGGACTCAAAATAATAAAAACTTCAGGAAAACCATTTTGAACTATTTTGCAATAGCCTTTAGCAGCTATTGCACCAGAATATTGATAACCTGCATGAGGAACCATAACATGAATAGGATAATCATTACCTTCAAAAGTGTTGAGATTAGGAATTTCCCCACTCTCTAAAAAACAACTTTCAATTAGCTTTCTAAGCTCATTTGGATTATCTGGATAAAAAGCTCCAGCAACAGCAGGTTTTCTTAACATTTAACTCACTTAAAATTTAAGTTCAAAGTCAGTTGCATCAATATCCAAGTCACCGTCTTCAGGGAGATCTCCTCTTTCTCTTAAAATTTGTCTTGCAAGTAACCAGTAAACTAATGCGATAGCTTTTCTACCTTTGTTGTTTACAGGTACAGCAATATCAACAAAACTGAGTAAGTTTTCAGTATCACATAAAGCAACAACAGGAATTCCATTTTGTTTGGATTCTAAAACTGCTTGTGCATCAGATCTTGGGTCAGTTACAACAATGATTTTTGGTTCAATGAATTTTGCATAATTAGGATTAGTTAAAGTACCTGGGATGAATCTGCCTGGAATGGTTTTTGCACCAGTGATTTCACCGAATTTTTTAACAGGAGCTTGACCGTATTGACGGGTAGCCACTACTAAAATGTCTTCAGGGTCGTATTTTGCTAATAATTTTGCAATTTGTCTGATTCTTTCATCAGTTTTTTGAATATCTAATACATATAAACCGTCAGATCTAACTCTGAAAATGTATTTTTCCATATCGCTTGTTTTTTGTTGGGTTCCGATATGTAAACCTGCTGCTAAATAATTATCTAAATCAATTAAAAGTTCATCATTTACCATAATAACACCTCAATATATTTAATCATCATCTTCAATTTTTACACATTCATTTGGACATACGTCCATACATACTTCACAATAACTACATTCTTCAGGATCAACAATTACTATTTTGTCTCCTTCAAGAACTAAAACTTCCATAGGACAAACATCAGCACATTCTGCACAGTCTGCACCATCACATTTATCATAGTCAATAGTTACTTTAGCCATATAATAATCTCCTAAATTTAACTTAAAATGACCCCATTTTTGGATTAGGAAGTTCTTCTTCGATACGAATTAGCTCATTTAATTTAGCTATCCTTTCACCACCAATAGCCCCAGTTTTAATCATTGGTGAAGCAAAACCAACTGCCAAATGAGCAATGGTTTCATCAGTAGTTTCACCAGATCTATGGGAAACAACAGGTACAATACCATTTTCCTTTGCTAATTTTACTGTAGCATAAGTTTCAGATAATGAACCTATTTGATTTGGTTTTATAATGATAGCGTTTGCAGCATTCATTTCAATGCCTTTAGCCAAAATATCCTTGTTTGTTACGAACAAGTCATCACCACAAACAAGACATTTGTTACCTACTTTTGCTGTTAATTGAGCGAATCCATCGAAATCGGACTCATCAAATGGGTCTTCAACATAAAACATGTTATATGTTTCAATAATATCTTTAACGAAATCAATCTGGTCTCCAGTATCCCTTTCAATATTATCCTGAGCATAAACATATTTCTGCTTATCCGCATCCCATAATTCGGAAGCAGCCATATCTAATGAAGGTCTAATTTCAATACCCAATTCATCACCAACCTCTTCACAAGCTTGAGCTTGAATCTCTAAAGCATCAGCATTAGTGATGTTTGGTACCCATCCTCCTTCATCTCCTTTTCCACCAGTGAAATTTGAATCTTTAATTTGAATTAATTCTTTTAATTTTTTATGAACGGATGCATTGGCAAAAATTGCATCACTGACATTGGTAGCTCCGACAGGAACAACCAAGAATTCCTGAATATCAGGTGCATTAATTCCTGCATGTGCTCCTCCATTCATCATATTTCCCAATGGGAATGGTAATTCATTAACTAAATTTCCACCGATGTACTTATATAATGGCATGTTATAAGAGGAAGCCGCTGCCTTAGCTACAGCCATAGAAATAGCTACAGTTGTATTACCGCCAATAGCAGACAAATTGTCAGTTCCATCAATTTCTTTCAATACTTCATCAATGGTTTCCATATCTTCAGCATCCATACCAATGAGTTCAGAAGCTATGAAATCTTCCATTTCACTTACAACAGTATCTACTCCACCTTCAGGAAATGACACTACTTCTCTAGAACCTGTACTTGCTCCACTTGGTGCAGCAGCTCTACCGGAACTATTCCAAGTAATCACATCTACTTCAACAGTAGGGTTTCCTCTGCTGTCCAAAATCTTACGAACTTGGACATCTTCTATTATACTATTCAAAAAAAACACCTCAGTGCCCTTTAATTTATTACCATATAATCTATACTCTTTAAAAAATCAGTAAGTTTCTTTATAGAGTTATGTTGGTATTTTTTATTTTTTTTAAATAAATTATGAGAAGAAATAGAAAATATCTATTCATCTCTAATAACATCTAATGGTAAAACTCCAGCTTTAAGTTCTTCGTAAGCTATATCAATAGGATCTAAGGAGTCTTTAATATCCACTAATGGTTTGGCTCCCATAGATATTTGAATTGCTCTAGCTCCGAGAATTCTAGCTCTTTCAAACCTTGTTAATTTTTTTTCAACATCCATGAATATTACTTCCATTTTTAGGCATATATTTTACCAAGATTATATTTTTAATTAAAAAAATATCCCTACGAACTGAAAAATCTATTCCCAGGTTTCTACATGGGAAATTAACATTCTTCTGCAACAGTATCTGTTTAAACCTAAGTCATCCAAAACATCTTTTGACTTTTCACCTGCAGCTACTCTTTTATTATATTCATCAAAGTAAGCTGAAACAGGTTTTCCACAACTTAAACATCTTATAGGAATCATTTATATCATCTTTTTTAATTTAAATAAAATATAAAATTACAGAAAAGTAATTTATCTGTAACTTTTTTGTTTACGAGCTCTTGCTCCAGGACCACCATATTTTTTAGGTTCAGAACGTCTTGGGTCACCTACTAACATGGTTCTGTCATATTGAATGAATTTTTCTTTTAAATCCATGTCTTGAGACCATTGTACAAGTCCTTTAGCAATAACCATACGTGCAGCTTCAGCTTGACCCATTACTCCTCCACCAAAAACACGGATATTAATATCCACTTCATTAGCTAAATCTCCAGCTAAAGTTAATGGTTCTTGTAATTTTAAGTTAGCAAGCTCTGGAGAATAAAGTTCTAAAGGAATTCTGTTAATTCTAACTTTACCGGTTCCTTCTTGAACAGTACCTCTTGCGATAGCTGTTTTACGTTTTCCACTTGTATGAATAACTTTAACCATAATCACACATCCATTTATCTAAAAGGTAGCTCCTAAAAGTTTGGAGATTTCTCCTAATTCGATACCTTTTTTAATATTTTTGTATTCTGCTTCAGGAACTGCAGTGAGTTCAGCATCTGCATATTCTGCAGGTACACCAACAAAAGCTTTTAATCCTTTGTATGCGGTTTTACCTTTGGATTTTTTGAAAGGTAACATTCCTCTTACAGTTCTTCTAAATATATCATCTGGTCTTCTAGGATATTTAGGACCTAAGTCACGAGGGTTAGAAATACTTGCCCTGTCGACTCTTTGTTTGTATTTAGCATAAGCCCATTCTTTATTACCAGTTAACATAATTTTTTCAGCATTAAGAATTACTACTTCTTCGCCTTCTAAAAGATTTTTACTAGTTACACTAGCTAATCTTCCTAAAACGCATCCTTCTCCATCAATAATCATAATAACACCCTATTTATTCCATGATCCTAATGTTTGATCCTTTAGGATTTGATTCGATTATCTCGTCAATTGAGATGCATTCTCCACCAGCACTTTCGATTTTTTCTTGTGCTTTAGCTGAGAATTTTAATGCTACTACATCTACTTTTTCTGTTAAATCACCATTTGATAAAACTTTTCCCGGTACTAAAACAGTTTCACCTGCTTCAGCGTATCTTGCAATATCAGATAAATTTACTTCAGCAGTTCTTCTGTTAGACCTAGAAAGTTTATCTGCAACATCTTTCCAAATAGCTGCATCTTCACTTTTTGATTGTTTATTAAGTTTATTAATAAGTTCAATAAGGTTAGGATTAGTTTTGATAATTTTCTTAACCATTATTTACTTCCTCCTTCTTCACTAAATCTGATAAATTTTTCTGCTTTTTCACCTAATTTGTCACAAGCTTTTAATAAAACTTCTTTAGGAGGCATTGATCCATCAGTTTCGATTCTAAATATGAAATCATTTTCACGATACCCTACATTAATATAACCATTAGAAGAAGCCCTTACACAGCTTTTACACATAGTACAGTTTTCAATGTCTAAAATCTTAATATGTTTTGATCTCCTATCAGATTTTAAAACACCTCTTGGACATGCCAATGCACAGTCATAATCTACTTCCTTATCTTCATCAAAGGTTATTTCAGGATACTGTTTGTATGCACATACAGTAGTAGGCATCCATTTAGCATGTTCTTTTCCATATCCTACTTTTGCAACAGCTTCAATATCTAGCACTTCACCATCTTTGAGTTTTACTAATGGAATAGTATCGTATACTGGTTTAATTGTTTCGTCTGAAGATATTAAATCCTTAGAATAAACTACTTTAGGTCCAACTTCATTTAACTTGAATATAACACCTTTTTTAAGATTATCTGCCCAGGAATCAGTTTCTTCATTGTATTCCCAACCATCATCTTCAGGTAAAGGCAAACCTTCAATTGCTTCAATATTGGAAACTAAAGGAGTTAAACCAAGTCTATGAGCAAGCACCTCATTAAACATAGCAGAATCATTTCTTACAATGTTTACATCTTCAATAGCTATTTTAGGTACATTAACCATTGCACATCTTCTAATAGCATTAATAAATGGTACTTCTGCATCACGAACAATGAATACAATTTCATCATCGCTTTGACTTTTAATTTCTATCTCCATATTAAACCCTTCCACTTAGACTCTTCTTCCTCTTTTACCACCAGGTCTTCCAGTACCATCGTGAGGAATAGGAGTGATATCTTCTATCTTACCTATTTTAATTCCAGCTCTTGCTAAAGCACGAATAGTAGCTTGTGCACCAGGTCCTGGACTTCTAGGTCCATTTCCACCAGGAGCTCTTACTTTAATATGTAATCCTACAAATCCTTTTTCTTTAGCATCATCAGCTATTCTGGTTGCTGCAGCCATAGCTGCGAAAGGTGAAGCTTGTTGTCTGTCTGCACGAACAACTTTTCCACCGGACCATTGTGAAATAGTTTCAGCACCAGTAATATCTGTTACAGTAATAATAGTGTTATTGAATGATGAGTAAATATTAGCTATACCCCATTTTTCATCTTTTGCCATAATTACACCCTTTATTCTTCTGTATTAGCTTTATCATCCTTATTTTTGTTGTACTCTTCAATTTGTTTTGCTACAGGTGAAGAACGGTAGAAACCGATTTCATCTTCTTGACCTTTCAATACTACATAACTTGGTGAATTGATTTTTTTACCGTTTAAAGTTATGTGACCGTGTACAACAAACATTCTTGCTTCTTTAGGAGTACGAGCTAAACCTTTTTTATATACAATAGTTTGTAATCTTCTTCTTAAGATATCTTCAACATTTAAATCTAAAATATCTTCAAGAGCAGCACCTTCTGGCAAAACACCGGTTCTAGCTAAGTGTCCTAATAATTCTAATTTTTCTTCTTGCATTTGATCAGCGGAAAAACCAAGTAAGTATCTTGCTTCCCTACTGTATCTTCTGACTAAAGTATCAGCTTTCCAAATCTCTTTTTTGTTTTTTAAACCATATTTAGTCATTAATTTATTTTCATTTTTAATTCTTTCTGCATTCCAAGGATGAGGTGGTGTATTATACTTTTTCCTTGATTTTCTAGGTTGTCCCATTAAAACATCTCCTTATAAAATTGAATTCAAAATAAATTTATAAAAAAAGTTCATGCCTATCCACGTGAACGTTTTACACCAACTGAAGAACTTTTTCTGAAAGTAGATTTGGTTCTTTGACCTCTAACAGGTAAACCAACTTCGTGTCTTCTACCTTTGTAACTTCTGGTCTTTTTCATCCTGTTTAAATCATCTCTTAAAGTCATGTCAAGATCAGATTCAATTAAATGAATATCGTCACCAGTTTCGTAATCTTCTCTTCTGTTTAACATCCATGATGGAATGTCAAATTTCTGAGGATTTTCTAAAATTTCTTCAATTCTTAAAACATCTTCGTCAGCAATGTATCCAATTTTAGATTCTAAATCTAAGTCTAAAGTACGGCACATAGTTTTAGATAAAGATATTCCAACACCTTTAATTTCGGTTAAAGCTTGTTCAATGGTTTTATTACCACTTACATCCTTTCTTGAAATACGCACTAAGTGCTTAAATTCGTCTTCCATTAAATAACCTCCATTTATAGAGCGAACCTACGAGACGTAAAATATAGATTCGAATGTTTTGAATTTCTCAAAACACAGTTCTTTCAACAATGTAAAACTTAGCTTAAATAAACTAAGAGTGCAAAAATATCAGTTTAACAAGTATTTTCAATAAAACAAAAAAACTAAGTTAAAAACTAATAAACGCCGAGACTGGGATTTGAACCCAGGAGGGCGGAATGCCCACGAGATTTCCAGTCTCGCGCCTTACCAGGCTAGACTATCTCGGCATAAAATAGTTAGCAAATACTTGCACATCACATTATCTAGAATAACATGATAACATAATATATTTACTTTAACATATATAAAGGTATTGCTTAAATATGATATTTTTTAGATATTTTAAAAATAATAAAAAATTAAATTGAAGTGAAGAAATGGAACTAGAATGCTCCACCTCCTCCCCCTCCAGATCCTCCGCCAAATCCACCGAAGCCACCTGAACCGGATGAAGGATTTGCTGCAGATTCACTTGTCTTGAATGCCTGACTAAATACATAATATCCTCCATAATAATGATACAGGAAGATACCATCATCATAATCTGAAATATCAGGCACATGCATTTTCATGGATTTGAAAACATTGTCTGCTACTCCCAGAGCAGCACCATAAATCAAGTATTTTTTCCAAATGACTATTGATTCGGGAGGGTGCTCTTTAATTAAACTGTTATCCTTTAAAAATTTCTTAAAGTTTGACCATTTAAGATAGAATAGTCGACCTTCTTTTGTCCATCTTCCGAATATGTCTTCAGGAACAAACATCAAAGCCAATAAAAAGACTATCAGGAATCCTCCACCCAAAATTGAAATATAGCCGTTGCCAAGTTCAGTTAAAAATCCCAAAATAGCTATAACAACTCCAAAAGCCAGACCTAAAAAACCAATAGCAGATATTAATGTAGAACCCCTATCATCAAAGTATTCTGACCGTTTACTGCTGCTTTCTTTTTTAACATGATCTGCCCAAGTATTGTAATCCTCCTGAAAACTTTTAGCATTACGCTGTGAAGACAGTTTATCATTTAAAGAAGACAAATTCAGAATTTCATTTTCAGCAAATGGATACAATGCATTAACAAGACTTTTTTCACTTAAAGACAAATCGGCATTGTCAACATTGTTGAAATCTATTAACAGAATTTTTTCCTCCGAATCCATGTTTTCCTGTGTTTCCATCCGGAGAGCTCCCCTATCAATGAGATTCATGATAGATGCCTGGAATCCTTTCATATTGGGCTTTCCAATTGAATCCTTATTGTCTATAAGTGCATTAATTATCTCTGGAGAATCATTTGAAGGTAATTCCCTTTCATATATACCATCATAATCAACTTTAGGTTCCCTACCATATTTCAAATATGTAAAAATGGCTCCAATTGGACTTAAGATAGATAATAACCCTAAAATCAAATATGTCGTGTTCCAAAAGTTCCTGCTGCTTATGCTGTCATTTAAATTTTTAAGAATCTTATCTTTACCATCCTCATTAACATGCTTTGCATAAGTTGCATCTTTGAAATCTGATAAAGGCATTAAGATAAGTGCTTCATATATTTCACCCCTAGGAATAGAAGTGGTTTCAGCAGTAATAGTAGTTCCATTTGAATTTTTGTTAACCGTGTATTCCCCAGGGTTTAAAAAGTAAGTGTTGTTTTTATTGCCTGGAAGAGTGATTGATGTTATTACACTACCTACCCCTACATCCCATTCATCTCCCCAGATTTTATATTGAAGAGCACCTACATCATTAAATAATGTTACAACGTTTTTCATATCATAACTGATGAAAACAGATACTGAACAATCATGAATCTTTTTAGTGTGTGCTTCATCAGCATATAAAAATATCTTAAGGTGTTTTTGTCCATTCTCTTCGCTTTGTTTAAGAACAGGATAGGCACCGATAGCCGATACTTTAATATTGTCAATGCTTTCACCGGACTTTAGAGGAATATCCCTATAAACACCATTATAAGTTCCCTTAAAAGTATAATCAAATTGCTCGTCTACATGAAGCAATCCATTACTTGCGACGGTCAAATCTATGAAAGCCTGGTCAATCGTATAACTTTTATCGTCATCAGCAGACACGCTAGAAACTGCTAAAAATAAAATAAAAAAAAGTAGAATTAAAGGAAATAGTTGTTTCATATCCATAATATCAAAAAATTAAAATAGAAGAGAAGCTAAAATGCTCCTCCACCTCCACCATCGAATCCTCCACCACCGAAGTCATCGAAACCACCGAAATCAAATGAATCGGATGATGAAGAGTCACCCATATGATCGCCGATATAATATGCATTATGCATCATGTAATATCCTCCATAGTTATGATATAAGAAAATACCATCATTATAATCATAAATATCCGGCATTTGCAATTTCATGGCATCATAAACCTTGTCAGCTACTCCAAGAGCCGCACCATAAATCAGATACTGTTTCCAAATGACAATTGATTCAGGAGGGTGTTCTTTAATTAAACTGTTATCTTGCAAGAACTTCTTAAAGTTTGACCATTTAAGATAGAATAATCTGCCTTTTTCTGTCCATTGTCCAAAAACACTTTCAGGAATAAACAATAGAATTATTGAAAATACCAGTAAAGCAATTCCTGCAACAATTGTAGTAAGTGTATGGGTTCCTCCAAAGAAAAATCCAATAGCTGCAATTGCAATACCTAAAACAATTCCAAAAATGGCAAGTCCAAACATTTGTGATGAACCAGTGTCGTTAAAGTATGATTCAACACCATCATCAAGTTCAAAAATGACATGGCTTTGCCAATTTTTAATCTGGTCTGCAAACCATCCTGCATTGAAACTATTCTGCAATGTATCGTTTAAAGTGGATAAATTCAATGTACCGTCATCAGCAAAGTTTTCTAAAGTATCGAATACGATTGTTTCACTGTCACTCAATTCATTTTTTGAATCGTAATTGAATGTTAAAAACAAATCATGAGTCTCTGTTTCACTGTTTTCCTTTGAGTATAGGTCAAGGACTTTCCTATCAATCAGACTTAAAATTGTTGCTTCAAATCCTTTCATATTCGGATTTCCAATATCACTTTTATTGTCAACAAGTGCATTTACAACAGCCGGAGAGTCATTTGTAGGCAATTCCCTTTCATATATACCATCATAATCAACTTTAGGTTCCCTACCATGTCTCAAATATATAATTATTGCACCGATTGGACTTAAGAATGGTATGAAAGTTAAAAATGACAATATGGAATTCCAAAATTTTTCACCATTCAAACTGTCATTAATGCTTTTAAGAACTTGTTCCTTACCATTTTCATTCAAATGTCTGGCATAGCTTGCATTGTTAAAATCGTCCACAGGCATTAAAAGAACAAAACCACATACTTTATCATCAGGAATACTGTTAGTAGTGGCTGTAATCAGGTTTCCATCTGTATTATTGGATTTTATCAAATCGGAAGGTGTGAAGTAGATTTCATTGTTTTTATTTCCAGGGGCATGGATTTTTAAATCGATACCTCCAACGCCAGTATCCCAATTTTTACCCCACATATTGTATTGGAGAAGTCCGGTATCATTGTACAATGTTACAACACCAGAAAAATCATAATTTAAAGTAACCTTAACCTCACAATCCTTTATCTTTTTAGTGTGGGCTGCATCGGAATACAGGTTTATCACAAGGTGTTTTTTACCATCTTGATCTTCTTGTTTTAAAACGGGATATGCTCCATCAGCAGTTACCTTAATATTGGAAATATTTTGACCGTCCCGAATGGTAATGTCCCTATAGACTCCTGAAAATTCACCATCAAAGGAGTACTGAAATGTCTCATTTACATGAAGTAAACCATTACTTCCAACAGTCAAATCAATCCATGAATGTTCAATAGAATAACTACGGTCTTCTGCTGAAACAAGAGAAATTGCTGAAATTAATATTAGGAATAAAAAAATTATCCCCAATACCCTTCTATTATTCATATAAACCTCTTAATTAAAATTTAACTTCTGGCACTTCACGGTCACTTGCAGGTGCTTCAAAGAATTCTGCTTCTTCAAAATGAAACAATTTAGCAAAAATATTGCTTGGGAATGTTTGGCATGCATTATTATATTTTAAAACAACATCATTATAGAATTGTCTTGCATATGAAATTTTATCTTCAGTATCAGATAATTCCGCTTGCAATTGTTGGAAATTACTATTTGCTTTTAAGTCAGGGTAACTTTCAGCAACAGCAAATAAAGATTTCAATGCACCAGTTAATTGGTTATCTGCAGCACTGACCTCTTCAACACCATTTGCATTCATGACTCCTGCTCTTGCTTTTGTAACTTCTTCAAGAACGCCTTTTTCATGAGCAGCATATCCTTTTACGGTTTCAACAAGATTAGGTATTAAATCATTTCTTCTTTTGAGTTGAACATCAATTTGTGAATAACTGTTTTTTACTCTATTTCTTAGATTAACAAGATTATTATACAAATGTACAATTGTAATTAAAATAAACAAGATAATTACAACAAGTATTATTATAAATAGTAAACTCATTTAAAATCACCTAATATATTATTTGACTTTATAAAAAATAAATGTTGTTATAATGAAAAAAAGTAAATAATATTTTAATAGCAGTCTAATATTTAATGCATGCAAATTAACTAATTCACCCAATTTGCAAGATAAGTTATTAACATTGCATCAAATAGGCACGCAATGGGAAAATCATTTCCAAAATCTTGGATAAGTATCAGGTTTCATGAACACTTTAGAAACATTTACTGCAAAACCAGAATCAGCTTCCAAAATTTCATTTGAATTTAATAAGGAATTACCTGCACCAACTAACTCGCCTTTAAGAGTTTCAATAGCCACAATATCATTTTTTTGAATATTATCTGCCAAAGAAACAATTCCACCATTTGCCAAATCAGCACCATGACAAACTGCATCTACTGCTGAATCTTTAATGATGATTTTCGGCAAGTAATCAGCAGCCCTTTCCATCGGCATAATAGCTTCGCGCAAGAATGATTCATCGCCATCATCTTTCCAAAAATGATAAGCATCAGTAACATCCTGCAATGTGACCAGGTTATTCTTTTCTGTAAATGAACCTACCTGTGTTCTTCTAAGCTCAGCCATATGAGCTCCAACACCTAATGCCTCACCTATATTATGACAATATGTCCTGACATAGGTTCCTGCTTCACAGCCTATTCTGAAAAGGACATCTCTACCATCTATTTCATAAATGGTCGAATAATAAATATTACGGGTTCTCATTTCCCGTTTAACGGCTGATTTAACAGGAGGCAATTGGAATATCTTTCCTGTAAACTCTGCAAAAACTTCACGAATCTTTTCTTCTGAAACATCCTGATGAAATGTTAGTAAACAAACATATTCCTTTGGAGCTGTTAAAAGCAATTGAATTGCTCGAGTTGCATCGTTCAAGCCAACAGGCAATATTCCAGTCACTTTAGGATCTAATGTACCGCCGTGACCTGATTTTTCCAGATTTAAAATTCGTTTAATCCAAGAGTCAATTTCATGAGATGTTGGACCAGACGGTTTATCCAAATTAATTACTCCTTGAGAGATATAATCAGTAATTTCCCTTTCTTCAGGCTTACAGCCAAATTCAGGATTGGAAAAACTTTTAGATTTAGTAACCATGTTAAATTTCATGAAAAAAACCCTTAAAAAAATAGTAAATAAAAAAAGATATGAATAATATTTGAATTATTCATTTAGATTTATAAGTCAGCTAAAGCTGCTTTGATAGAATCAATATCGCCAGAAACATCGATAGAATCTTCAGTTGGTTCTAAGTGAGCAATGTTACATCTTCTATTTTTAACAGCTTCACCAACAACTTCTACAAAGTTTTCATCGATAATTTCAACGATTGCACATTTTTCGCCAGCTTCTCTACCAGCGATTTTAACACATACTCTACCTACTTCGATTGATGCCATTTATATCACCTTTAATGTTTGAATAATGATTTCAGATACTTTTTCAGGATTGAAAGTACCAGTATTTATAACTATATCATAGACATCCATATTAGAAATGTCTATATTATGGATTTCCATGTATCTTAAAGCTTCACTTTTCTCACGAACAATGATTTCGTTTTTAGCCACTTCAACAGATTTATCTTCCCTATCTGATATCCTTTTGGAACGGACATCAAATGGAGTCACTAAACAAATCTTCAAATCAGCATTATCGACAAAAAATGCTGATAGTCTCCCTTCAATTATAAGATTTTCTGCTTCTTTGGCTTTTAAAGCTTGCCTTTTATCAATTTCTTTATCAATATCATCATTACCTTCAGCAAACTCACTAAATTCAAGAACACTCATACCCCTTTCTGCAGCCATTTCTCTAAATACAAAACCTGCAGAAATATATGGAATATCTAACTTTTTACTGAGAAGCTCAGCAGTAGTTGTAGTTCCAGTTCCAGCTAATCCGCCAATAGTAATAATCATTATTTTCTAGCCTCGTTTTTGAAAATTTTACGAGCACAACTTGAGCATAAGTACCCACCATATGGACGGTTAGGTCTTTTAGCTGTTTTTGATAATTTTCCAATTTCATATGGACGTCCGCGAGGAACACCATGTAAGACTTTACCACATTCAGCACAAACATGCTTAGATGGTTTTTTCTTTTTATATCTTAAAACATTATCTCCACCAGGAGTGTTTTTATGAATTCTTTTATATGATCTTGATCTAAACCTATTTTCAGGCATTTAATCACCTAATAATTAATTTAATAAAATTTAATAATTGTGTAATAGCGTATTCAATATAGAATACTACAATATATCTTTTTCATCATTAATAAATGTATGTTTAAAAGGTTGATTTAGAACCCTTGTTTGAATCCTAAGAATTTTCTTATTATTTGACTCATACCAAAAGTACATATCATATACCATAATAACCAACCAATACCGTATGGAATTGTTGCTTTACCACCATATAAAAATTGACCAATAAAATGCCAAACAGGAGTTAAAGTAACCCAGTATACAGTTTTAGGTAAAATAATAACTAAGTCATGAATTGCTGAAGTTCTCATCCAGAAGAAAATCAAAATAATTGGAACAAAAGTTACAATCATAGGTTTGAATTGACTGGACATCATTTTACTTTGCATTTGCATCATGTCAGACTGTTGAGCCTGAAGTTCAGCAACTCTTTTGCCATCTCCCTTCTTTTGAGCTTCTCTGAGTTCACTTTGGAATTCTTTCATTTTTGCTTGCACATCATTCATCTCATCCTGATCGACCAGATATTTATTTGCAATTGTTGTAATTAATGAAACGATAAATGCAATTATCAATACAGTCAAAGCAGGATTAGCCGGATTCGGGTCCATAGCGAGAATTGGATTGAAAACTGAATTCAATGCTTCATAAATCATTCCCCATATATCAACCATAATTAATCCCCTATAAATTTAATACATCAACTAATTTTGAAACTGAAGAATTTAAATGATTGTCATGATTTTCAACAATTTTAACAGTAGCGCCTGTTAAAGTAGCATAAGCCATAGAAGTAGCTCTGTTCATTTGTTGGTGTAAATCAATTTCTTTAGCTTTTTGAACATCTCTAACACGTGTATCATCATTTAATCTTCTGTAAATGATTTCATCAGGATTAGCTTCAATTAATATAAAGCGATCTGGTTGTAATTGTTCTAAAACCCAAATTGGTAAACCTGGTAAAAAACCAGATGGAGTGTTAATGGTACAATGGGTGTCGACAATAACATTATCATTTTCAGATCTTCTTTTTATTTCTTTAGCAGCTTCAGCTTGAATTTCCTTTTGAGTTTCAGCCGGTAATTTCCTTAAAGAATCTCTATCTTCAACAATTTTTCTTTCAATTGCTATTTCAGTCATTATGTCACCATAGTTTAAGTGGACATAATCAACTTCTTCAAGTGCTTTTTTAAGCAATGTTGTACTTCCAGAACCTGGAATACCTGTTAATACTACTAATTTCAATTTAATCCCTCACATATTAATATGAATAAGTTTAGGAGAATTAATCTCCTCCTAAAACTTTTCTAAGAATTGGATTTGCAGACATAAGTTGTTCTTCTGCCATTTCTTCATAAAGCTTATGAATAATACCTACAGTAAGTAAAACACCAGTACCTCCACCTAAAGCACCGGTTAAATCTGCAAGGAAAGCAATAAGACCTACATATATACCACTGATAATGGTAAGTGCAGGAATATACTTTTTCAATATTTTATATAACTGACGTTTACTGCTTCTAAAACCAGGTATCTGAATACCTGAATTGTAAAGCTGTTCAGAAATCTTTTTAGCATTTAATCCGCTGATTTCTACCCAAAGATATGAGAATAACATACAGAATCCAATGAAAAATATTGCATATACAATTACATGGATTGGTTCTGTTACAAACATGTACCATTTAGGTGTTGAAAGCAACCATGCAATTCCATCAACAGGTTTACCCGCATCAATGTGACCAAAAATTGGAATTCCAATTTTTTGGAAAAGGTTTGCGAACAAGGTTACGTTTACAAGTAATGCACTTGTCAAAATAACTGGCATGTTACTTGAGTAAACAAATTTTAATGGATATTTACCAACAGATCCTCTGATTCTTCCGTGACCTCTTACACTACCATGAGAAATAGGAATTTCCACTCTCATAGCTTCACCATAAAGAACAACTAAGAATACTACAATAGTTGCGATTAATGGAATCAATATAATAAAGTCATATACTCCAGTAGTAGCCTGTTGTATGAATTTTGGAATAATACCTGCAAACAAACCATCGGTACCGTTCAATATACTGAATGTACCAACAATAATAGTTTGACATACACCTGCTGCAATGAATAATCCTATCCCACTTCCGAATCCCCATTTGGATACGACTTCATCGAGATAGATAATAACCAATGCACCAATAACCAATTGGAAAATCAATATTAATGTATATGAACTGTCCATTGGTGAAATGTTACCAGTAAATACTAACACACTAGCTTCAAAAATTGTAAAAAGAATTGATAAAAGCTTTTGTGTAGCTTGGAACTGGGATTTATCTTTATGGGAGGACAAATCTAAATCCAAAAGATTTGAACCAACTAATAATTGCAAAACAATTGAAGCAGTAACAATCGGTCCAATTCCTAAAGTAAGAATAGAACCGAATGAACCTGCCATTACAGCTCTCACTTGAGCAAAGTTATCTATTGCCCCAGGAGCAACACCATATAATGGAATTAAAGTCAATATAAAATATAATACTAAAACAAGAGCAGTCCATTTAAGTTTTTCATTAAAGTCTTCTCTGTGAACAGGGGATTTTACTTCAGGAATGAACTTAAATATTGGCTCTAAAACTTCTAGTGCTGACATTTTATTCCTCTATATAATAAAAGAAAAAAAGCTATAATTCTATAGCTTCTCCTCCTACTTCTTCAATTTTTTCAATAGCGGAAGCTGAAAATTGTGGTGCTGAAATTTTGAAAGTTTTGGTTATTTTTCCTTTACCTAAAACTTTATCATAACCTAAATCAGTAACATCAATAACAATAGCGTCACCTTCTTTAGATGCTAATCCTTTAGCAATTAAATTTTCAGCTTGCTCTTCTAAATAAATTAGATTAACTGCGCTAATTTTTTTAATCATTTTTTGAGGTCTTTTAAAACCATGTTTACCAAAGTGGTCAGGGTCATGGATTACAGTCCAAGTCCAGTGTTGTTTGCCCATACCTGCTTTACCTTTTCCACCTTTGTTACCTGCACCTCTACGTTTTTTGGTACAGCCTCCACCGTTGGATCTAGAACCTCTTTGTTTGTTAATTTTACGTTTTGTTCTAATCATATTACACACCCGATTTAAAGCATTCTTATTGCAAGGTCTTTAATTTCTTCTCCCCTGTAACCTAAAGATCCACCTTCGTTAATGGATAAACGAATATCTTCATATCCTTTTCTTGGAGGGTGTAAACGGAATACAGGTTTAATACCAACATCAGCTAATTTTACTTCAGAATTAATTAAAGCTTCAGCTAATTCTGCAATGTTGTTATAATCAGAATTTTCTGCAACATACTCATCAGTAACTTTGTTGTTACCTGGGAGTCTACCTCTTTTAGCGATGATTTTAGCTAAAAGTTCAGCATCAATTTCTCCCCAAGTAATGTAATCCTTAGCTTTTTGAAGCATACCTTCGTAACTAGGATTTTCTTCAACTAAAACTGCATGGCTGATTCTGTTAAGTCTTAACATATCTAAGGTGTCTGCAACATTTTGAATAACACCAGTAGTTCCTCTAATTCTAATAACTAAAAACATAGTAATCACCAATTAGTAGTTAACTCCCATTTTTTTGAGGTCTTCTTTAGAAGCTTTAACATTACTTAATTCTTTTAAAGCGTCGAATACTGCATTAGCAAAGTTGACAGTAGTTTGAGTTTGACCGAAAGTTTGAGACCATACATCATGAATACCAGCAAGTTTTAAGATAGTTTTACCAACATCACCAACTACTAAACCTACACCTGCAGGAGCTGGCATTAAAGTAACACTTACACTACTGGTTTTACCTTGTACTTTGAAAGGTACGGTGTGTTCTCTTCCACAAACACAACCCCAGTCTCCACAACCTCTTCTAACTTTAATAATGTTATATTTAGCATTATCAACAGCTTTTCTGATTGCAGGACCAACCTCTTTAGCTTTACCTTGGCCTAAACCAACATATCCATCCTTGTTACCTACAGCAACAATTACTCTGAAATTAACTTTTCTACCAGATTTATGCATCCTTTGAACTAAGTTAACATCCATTACTTCTTCTTCTAAATCCGGAATTAAGGCATCGACTATTTCTAATTCCATGATTGGAAGACCTTTTTCAAAAATTTCATCGATATCAGTAATGGTACCGTCTTTAACTAATCTGCCCATTTTAGTTTTAGGTTCCCATTCATCAATATTAAAACTCATAGTTATTCCTCTGCCTCATCAATATTCTTAATAGTTTCATCAAAGTTTTCTGGTAAATCTACAGGATTGAGACCTCTTTCGAAATACTTTGAGAATTTTTTATTAACTTCGTCATCATCTAAAGATTCAGCGTAATTAGCAATATGTTCTCCTCTGATACGTTCATCTTCTGGGAAAATGAAATCTCCGTGAGGAACATCTAAACCAGCATCAACTGCACCTTTAAGAGCAGCGAATACTTTAGATCCTTTGATTGGTGATTTTAAACCAATGTCTAAAATTGCACTTTCTACACCGTTTGCTAATGCTCTTTTAGCACAAAGATATGCGGTTAAGTAGAAAGATGAAAGATTACCTGTGCTTCCCAAATATCCATATTTAGCTAATTGTTTACTTACAGCAGAAGCAACAGTGATGTCTCCTTCAGGAGCATAATTGATTACTTGAACAGTTGCATGAGAATTTGAAACTCTAACAACTAAACGAGATTTGTCATAGTCGACTAATTTTAATCTAGCTGCATAATCAGTTTTTCCTTCTCTTCTTCTTCTGAATGCTACTTTATAATTAGTTCCTTGTGCCATGCTTATTCCTCTCCTTTAATTAAATCATGGTCACGGGCGTAGTTTCTCATGTAAGATTTACTTCTAAATGCGCCACCCTTAGCCATTTTGTATAATTTACGATAGGTAGTAGCATCAATTACTTCTTCATCACGCATTTCTTTAAGGTCTTTTCTTAAAGCCCTGATAGTAGTCATCCATGCTTTTTTCTTAGGAGTACGTGCTTTTTTAGCCCCTTTTACGCTACCTCTACCTTTTCTTTTACCTTTTGCTTTTTGTTCTTTAATTTTTTTAGATCTGTAGCTACTAATACCTTTTTGAGGTTTTGCTTTAATAGCTCCATCATTAATTAACTGCTTTACACCTTCTCTAGTAATTGCCATAGATACTTCTTCTAATCTTTCTGGATCAATCCATACACGATTAAGACCTACTTTGAGTATACTAGCAGCTAATCTTTTTTGAGTTGTAAGATTCATGTATATAATCCTCCATTTAGATAAATAATCTAAATTCCCATTTATTTTAACTAGTCAAATCAATTCAAATAAAAGCCCCGGAATTGATTCGACTTATAAATATGATTTATTTGTTTAAAACTTTAATTCCGAGTTCTGATGCTTTTTCTAACATCAAAGCTTTTTTCCTTTTACCGATAGAAGCACTTATTCTTGCAGCATCTGATGCTGGATCTAAGTCTTCTAATTCTTGCATATTGTGAACAAGAACATCATTATATCCTGAAGGGTGTAAGTCCCTTATTGCTCTAGGGGTTCTGTAACCAATAGCTGGCATGTCAGGTTTACCTGCTTCATATCTTCTCATTTTACTGGTTTTACCTCTAGGGCGTCTCCATTTGATTCCAAGTTTTTTATAACGAGCATATTCTTGTCTTTTAAATCTTTTGTTAGCCATTTAAATCACCAAATTTATTCTTTGCTAGTTAAGTATATTCCGTCTTGGAATACTCTAGGATCTCTTCCTTTAATTTTAGTTGCTTGTTCTAAGTTAGCCATAGTTTGACCAACATGTTCCTTATTAATACCTGTAATTGTTACCTCATCACCTTTAACTGCTACTTTAGCAGAACCTACTATTTTAGCAGTTCTTGGGTGTCTTTCCCCGAGGAAATTGTCAATTACTACTGTATCGTTTTGAACTTTTACTGTCATTGGAAAGTGAGCAAATACAATTTTCATGTGGTATGTAAAACCATCAGTGACACCAACAATCATATTGTTAATGTGTGCTCTTGTAGTTCCAATCATTGCTTTATCTTTCTTTTTTGGAAATGCTGTTTCTAAAACAACAACATCATCATCCTTTTTAATATTTACATTAGGATAAGTAAATTTTCTGGAGTCTTCTCCATTAGGTCCTTTTACAGAAACCTCATTATTTTCAATTATAACTTCAACGCCTTCAGGGACTTCAATTGTTTCCCTTATAGCTGCAGCTACTACCATTTTATCACCTAATACATGTAAGCCAACAAACGTCCGCCAATTCCTAATTCTTTAGCCTCATAGTGAGTCATAATTCCTTTAGGAGTAGTGACAATTAAAATACCAAAGTTTTTTGCTGGCAAATATCTTTTTTCAAATTTCTCAAATTCATCTTTTTTAACAGCGTGACGAGGTTTGATAACACCACATTTGTTAATGTTACCTTTTAATTCAACTATGAATTTTCCTGCCCTGTTATCATCAACATATTCAAAATTACCAATATAATTCTCTTTTTGCATAGTGCTTAAAACTTGTCCAATTAATTTGGAAGCAGGAGAAATAACACAAGAGTCATTTACTTGCAATTCGTTATTTCTGATATTAGTTAAAGCATCAGCAAGAGGATCCATAAGACTCATAATTAAAACCTCTAATTATATTTTTTAAATCCCATTTTAGGAGCAACTTCCCTAAAACATTGTCTGCATAAATTTATTCCATATCTGCTGACCATAGCAGAATGGTCTCCACAACGACTACATTTTTTTGCAGCTTTTCCGTATTTTCTTGGCAAAATATCACCTATTCAGTTACATAATTAACTTTAAAGTTTTCTTCCATAAATTTCATAGTTTCTTCTTTAGAAATTCTATGTTTTTGAGGAACTTTCTTTTGTCTGATTTTTCTTCTTGCTATTCTGTAACCTGGTTTTTCAAAGGTAACAGATACGTTCATACCGAAGATACCGATATCAGGATTATATCTCATACCTGGAATATCAATGTGTTCTTTAATACCGAAAGAAAGGTTTCCTTGAGCATCAAATTGAGTAGGTTTGATATTTCTACTAATACCTTCTAAAACCATATCAATAGCTTTGTCAGCTTTTTCGCCACGTAAAGTTAATTTACATGCAATTGGTTGGCGTTTTCTAATTCCCCATTCAGGATTGGTAACTTTGGAATAGGTTTTTACAGGACTTTGGTCAAACATGCTTTCTAATAAAGTAATAGCACGTTCTAATCTTTCACCTGCTTCACCAACACCAATACTGACAGTAGCTTTTTCAATACGTACTTCGTTCATTGGGTTCATTTATTAACCTCCAATAAAGATATTGATGGTGCATCAGTACCAACAACAAATGCATAATCTTTTAAAGTTAAGAAATCATCTTTTGAACTATTTTCGATAATAATAGTATTTGGATTGGAAGATTTATTTTCAATAATTTCAGTTACGGTACCTAATTCACCGGTGTGTTTACCACCAGTAACAAGTACAGTAGCACCTTCTTGTAAAGGATATACTTCACCAATTTCTTGTTCAGGTACTTTTAAAGAAATTACATCTCCAACAGAGTATGCATCTTCATCAATGATAACATTTTTACCATCGTGAAGGTTTAATTGAGTTTTACCACCTTTAATGGTAGATTTATTAACAATTTTAGATAATTTAGCACTATTATCATCAATTAAATCTAATTGTAATCTTCCTTTTCTATCTAAAAGAACTCTGTAAGATTCACCAGTTTTTGGAATTCCAATGATATCCATGAAACCAACTGGGAATTTGTAATCTTTAACAACTCTTCCATCAACTAAAACATTACCAGAGTTGATAATTCTTTTAGCTTCTCTGGAGTTATCAGCTAATTTTAAAACATCTCTGATAACTAAAGTTAATGGAATAGAATCATTAATGGAATGTGAACCTGCAGAAGGTTTTACAGTCCAAGTGTCTTCTTTAGGATGAATAGGCCAAGATTTAGGTGCTTTATATCTTTTAAGATGTTTTCTAGATCCCATTTTAGCCATTTTAATTATCTCCTTTATTTTTAATTCTTCTATCGTCTTTTAAATCTGCATCAATAATTACTAAGTTAGATGGATCAACAGGAAGGAAAGTAGCAGTTCCATCAGGTTTTGATAAAGTAACGTCTTCAATAGTTACTTTGTAAGAAGTGTAATCTACACTAAGAACTTCTCCTTCATGTCCTTTAAAGTCTCCACGGACAACACTAACTTTATCTCCTGTTCTAATAGGTAAAGATCTTTTTCCTACTTTTGCCCTTAAATCTTTACTTAAAGAAGCACTTAAATGTTTTCCACGTGCGTGAGCAGGAGCATTGTAAAGAGCTTTTCTTTGTTTTCTTGGTTGTTTTGACATTTTTTCACCTTATACTAAAATACTTGCTGCACTACCAACACTAGGCCATCTGTCAGCTGCTTCTTTAGCAACAGGACCTCTAATTTCTGAACCTTTTAAGATTCCTTCAGGAGTAATGATTACAGCTGCATTATCTTCAAATTTAACACGAAGACCATCAGCACGTCTGTATTCTTTTTTCTGTCTAACTACTACTGCATTAACAACTTCTCTTCTCATGTCAGCAGTTCCTTTTTTAACTGAAGCAACAACTAAATCCCCGACACCAGCAACATCTAATCTTCTTCTTACACCTTTAAATCCTTTTACGGAAATAATTTCGATTTCACGTGCACCAGTGTTGTCAACACATTGTAAAGTTGCTCCAATTGGTAATGCTTTAGAAACATTTGAGGTTAATGGTTTCATAATATTTACTCTCCTTTAACTTCAACTAAAACAAAATGTTTAGTTTTACTCAATGGTCTGCATTCTGCAACTTTTACGGAATCTCCAACATTAACATTTAAACAATCAGGTTTGTGAACGTTAATTTTGGATTTCCTTTTTTCATATCTTTCATATTTTCTAATGAATTTGTAGTAACTACGTTCAACAGTAATAGTCCTTTCCGCTTTATTACTTACAACAACACCTTCTAAAACTTGACCTCTTACAGGTAAAGTTCCGTGGAAAGGGCAGTTAGGATCATCACATGTAGTTTCTGGTTCTTGAACATTAAGCCCAACCATATTATCACCATTTATATTTTTTTAAATCTTTTTTTTATTCTATCTTCAGGACGAATTGATAAAATTGTACCATTAATTTCTATTTTTTCCCCGTTTGGAAGTTCAAACACAAAAATTGAACCTTTTTTTGGAATAATCTTTTCAGCCTTATTCTCATCCTCAATTTTAATGGTATTCTTAGTTTCATCAATAATTGTTCCTATTAATTTAAGAGATGAATTCTTCTCACTGGTTGCCTGAACCCTCAATCCGATGAATTCATGGTGAACCAAATTTTTAGAAGTAATCATAATCCCATCTCTTAATGAAATATTTACAATAAATCATGCAGAAAATTACAAAATTTTATTGAAAAACATATCGAATAGATGAACTATCTCCTTTTTTTATTATTCTTCTTAGATTCACGAATTTCGATAGTATCAGATGAAAAACCCATATCAGATAAAACTTCTTTAACCTTAACTTTATGGTCACCTTGAAGTTCTATTTGGCCATTTTTAGCAGTCCCACCACAAGCACATTTAGCTTTGAGTGTTTTAGTGAGTTCTTTGATATCTATGTCATGTTCATCTATACCTTCGATAATTGTCATGAGTTTTCCGAATCTTCTTCTAACTGTAAAAACTTTTAGAGTCTGAACTTCACGTGCAATTTCTTCACAAACACAAAGTTCTTCAGGAAGCCCACATACATCACAGATTTTTGACATTTAATTCTCCTTTTGTTTTTCATTCAATATTGTAAGAACACGAGCAATTGTTCTTTTTAATTCTCTAATTTTTCCAGGGTTTTCAACAACCCCAGCAGCTGCACTTTTAGAAACGTTTTTGGATAATTCAGTTCTGAGTTCAACTAATTTATCTTGAATCTCATCAACTTCCATGTCCCAAATTTCTTTACTTCTTAAAATCGCCATTGTTCCAACTCTTTTGGATAATTAAATTTAAATATTTAACTATCATCTTCCTCTACTTCTTCAGCAGAATCTTCTTCAACAACTTCTTCTAATTCTTCGAGATCTTCAACTTCCTCAATAATCTCTTCTTCGATGATTTCTTCGGTTTCAACATCGATTTCTTCTTCAATAACTTCACCATCTTCTTCAATGATGACTTTTGGAGGAAGGATTTCAACAGAATCAGGCAATACAGTTTCTGGAGGCATAATTCTTACATAAATACCTAATACACCAGGTTTTAATTCAGCAGTAGCAAAACCTTCTTCAACTAATCTGATTGAAGGTTCTCCACATTTTTTAATGTATCCTTCAACAAATTTAGCTACAGCAGATCTAGAACCTCTGATTTTACCAGAAATAGTAACTTCTACACCTTGAGCTCCTGCACCCATAATTCTACGAATAGTGGAGTAAGCAACTCTTCTGAAGTGCATACCTCTTTGTAACATGTTAGAAATTTTATAAGCCATGATTTTAGGGTTGAGTTCAGGAACTTCAACTTCTTTAACTTCAATTTGAGGATTATCTAATCCAAATTCATTTTTAAGAGTGTTGGTAATAGTTCTTACGTTTTTTCCACCTCTACCAATTACCATACCAGGTCTTTCTGCGTAAACAATAACCATAGTACCTAAAGGTGTAATTTGAACTTCCATACCTCCGTATCCAGCTCTTTCAAGTTCTTTTTCTAAGTATTCGTCAATTCTAGTTCTTCTAAGGCCTTCTTGAACGAAATCTTTTTCTATCATTAGTTAGCCTCCTGTAATACAATTTGAATATGAGTAGTTGGGGTATTGAATGGAGTCATTCTTCCGAATGCTCTTGGAATGTAACCAGGAATTACAACACCTTTGTGGCTTGAGATATGTTCAATGAATAATTTTTCAGTGTCCATACCTTTGTACTCTGCATTAGCTTCAGCATTTTCTAAAACTTTTAAAATTTGTTCTGCAGCTTTTACAGGGTATCTACCGGAAGGCCATCCTTCTTGTCCTTTTCTGTGACCAACTTTTTTGTTGTGTCTTTTGAAAGGAACAGCTTTTTTCATACCAATAACATCTTCCAAGTAAGCTTTAGCTTTAACTACTTCCATTCCTCTGATTGCACTGCAAATTTCAACACTGTGTTTTGGAGAAATCTTAAGGGATTTAGCCATAGCACGTGCAGTTTTTGCTTCATCAACTTCTTTATTATAAGCATATTTGTTAGCCATGTTTTAATCTCCTTATTTAAGTGGTACAAACATGGATGATCTAGTAGCACCCATACCAGGGTCACCGTGTTGAACTCTTTTTCTAGTTGGTGCGTATTCACCAAAGTAATGTCCAATCATTTCTGGTGCAATAGTAACTTCTACAAAATTTTGACCATCATAAATACCGAAAGTGGTTCCAACCATTTCAGGTATAACAATCATGTCTCTACAGTGGGTCCTGATTACAACAGGACGACCATCTTTAGTTCCTTCTTTATTTAATTTCCTCATTTTATCCAAAACAATTTGTTGTCTTGGTAAGAATCCTCTCTTTAAAGATCTTCTTTGTCTTGCAGGGAGTAATTCCATTACTTCCTCTAAAGACATAGCTTGTAATTCTTCAAGAGTATAACCTTTATATTTAAATACTTTTCTTGCCAATGAAACACCCTCTATCTATCTTTTTAAACCTGTTCTTTTAGCTGCAATTGAACCAACTTTTCTTCCTGGTGGTGCATGTCTTGAAACAGTGGTTGGACGACCAGGATGTTGTCTGTTACCTCCCCCGTGAGGGTGATCAACAGCATTCATTGCTACTCCTCTTACAGTCATGAATTTCTTACCTTTAGCTTTATAAGCATGCCATTTTTTACCAGCTTTAAGGAATGGTTTATCTTTTCTTCCTCCACCAGCTACTACACCAATACTAGCACGGCAGTTAGGATTTAAGTATTTTAATTCCCCGGATGGTAATTCAACAACAGTTTGATTAGCATCGTGAGTAACTACATTAGCATAAGTTCCAGAAGATCTTACAAAACGACCTCCATCTCCAGGAGTGTTTTCAATATCATAAATTGGAGTACCTTCAGGAATTTCAGCAAGTGGTAATGTATTACCGAATTTGATTGGTGCAGAAATACCACATTCAATTTCATCATCAACTTGAATGCTTTCAGGTGCTAAGATAAATTTCTTTTCACCATTTTCGAATTTTACTTCTGCAATAGGAGCAGTTCTTGCTGGGTCATGTACGATATCTATGACTTTTCCTTTGATACTGCCTTCTTTTTCTAAAGCATCGTAAGATCTGTATCTGATTTTATCTTTAAAACGGTGAGAAGCAACACGGTGTGCAGGAGTTCCTCTACCTCTTCTTTGATGAATTAATCGTTTTCCCATTATAATTCCTCCTTAGAATACTCCCATTCTGACAGCGAGTTCTTCTGCCATTTCTTCTTCAACAAGTTTAATATATGCTACTTTTATACCTTTTGGAGTGATATGAGTATTAATTTTTGCAACTTTTTCTTCATATAACTCTTCAAAAGCTCTTTTGATTTGGCTTTTGTTAGCTTTACGATTAACAACAAAAGTGATTTCATTGTTTAAATCGATTAAGTTCATGGTTTTTTCAGTAACATGAGGTTTAATAATAATTGAGTATGAATCCATAATAATCACCTATTTATCCAAAATTATTGGAATAAACCTCCTAACTTTTCAACAGCTGATTTGGTGTAAACAGTGAGTCTTCCTGGGTGAGTACCTGGTGCCAATAATTCAGCATTTAAGTTTTCAACCACAACGACATCTACACCAGCATGGTTTCTTGCACCTAAGGAAATACCTTTATCTTCACCGACAACAACAAGAGGTCCTTTTACTTTTTTGTATTTTCTTCCTCTGGTTTTTCCTCTACCAGCTCTGATTCTTTTACCTTCTTTAGCACGAATAACATCATCATATACGCCTAATTTTTCGAAGATTTCACGAGATTGTTTAGCAGTTTTAACAGCTTCAAGATCATCTTCAACAATAATAGGTACTTGTTCTAAATCTGCAACTTTGTGACCTCTGTTTTCAACAATCTCTTTATTGGTTGTTGCTGCAACAGCAGATCTGATAGCAAATCTTCTTTCTTTTATGTTGATTTTTTCATGATGATTTTTTTCAGCTCTAGTAGGATGTGCTTGTCTACCACCAATAGCCATTGGTACGAAAGCTGCTTTTGAACCATTTTTAATCCTTGGTACTCTTGCAGTACCTCTACCTGAACCCCATCCTTTTGCGGAAGTTCTTTTACCAGCCATTGGGTCATTTCCCCATGGTTGTACTCTAGCAGATTGAGCAGAAAGTACAGCTCTTTTGATTAAATCTGGTCTGTATACTTCATCAAAAATAGCAGGAAGTTCCATTTCTTCTTTTACTTCCCCTTCAATAGAATAAACGTTAACTTTCATGATTATACCCCTTGTTTAGATTTTGTACTTATATAGTTTATTTGAGGTATATCCTCAGCTTTATTATTAGGTCTAATAGGTTGTCTTAAAATAACTAATCTTTTGGAAGGTCCTGGGAGGGATCCTTTTACTAAAACATAATCATTTTTGACAAGTCCGTATTTTACAAATCCACCATCTGGGTTGATTTGGTCAACTTCATCAGCTGATGCGATTTTTAAAATCCTTTTATTGAATTCAGTTCTTTTATGGTAACCCATTTGACCTGCTTGAGCTACAGTCCACATTGTTCTTCTTGGTGTCCAAGGACCAATAGAACCTACGTGTCTACCTTTACCTGCTCTTACAGCTTTACCATATTGAATTCTAATTCCCCATCTTTTTACTACACCTTGGAATCCTTTTCCTTTTGTAGTTGCAATTGCATCAACAAATTCTCCTTCATTGAAGATTTCGCTAGCTTTTACTTCATTACCTAATAATTCTAATGCAGTATTTAATTTTTCTTCAGGATTGGATCCTCCAATTCCACATTCGAATATGTCTGGTTTTTTCTTAGGTACGCTAGTTACTTTTGGATTTGTGTGTACTAAGACTCTAATTTCTTCTGTGTTTTCTAATGCACCTTGTATTTTTGCAATAGCTTCAGATTTATTGTATTCTTTAGGAAGAGAAATTTTCCTTGAAAGTTCTTCATCTAAATTATCTGCAAGTACTTCGGTGATTACTTTCAAACCACGAGAAGTTTTTTCATAAGCTCTAATTCCCATTACTACGACCGGAGGCACTTCCAATACAGTTATTGGAGTGAAAACTTCCATACCATTGGTTGGAGAGTTTTTATCAGTATCAGTGACTAATGCATGAGTCATACCGACTTTATAACCTGCGAGGCCGAGTAATTTTGGTTCATCAATTTGTGGCCAAGATTTTACTCTAGGAGTCTCTTTAGCTGCTCTTTTCCTTGGACTAAAAGCAACAGACCCTTTTCTTGGCTGGTGATGTCTTACCATTTAATTTAACCTCCTTAATTATAATTTTTTCCTTTATTTTTTAAATTATTTTAATTTTTTAAGCGAATAGCTAAACAAATAACTATTCTTAAAGTTTGACAAAATTATACAGAATATAATCTCATCGAATAATAAATAGCTGTAAAAATAATTACAACTAGATAAATATTAATTTCAATATATTCCATTGAGTCTAATTCAATTGAAGCACAATAAAGAATATATTCAATGTATAAATCATTCTGTGCTAAGTTTATTTCTAGGCAAGTCCTAAAAATATCAATGTATAAAAAGTTGAGCAAGTTATCTATCAGCGTGTAAACTAATAAATTTATAAAGAGAATTAAAATCTCATAAAGTTGAATAAAGAAAGTGTAGCGACAACTGCCTCTTCAGTTCTAACAGTTTCAGTTCCTTGATCTGGAATGGTATTTAATTTAATCAAATCCCAATTCTGACCGGAAACATCCTCTTGAATTGAAGAATAAGGGCCACCAAATAAAATAGCAATACTATTACATTCATCTACTTTATGTTTTAATTCATCAAAAATAGAATCAATATAATCTCCATATCTTGTAGTTTCAATTACAAGATTCGGTTTAATTAATTTTAAGCTATTTTTAAGACTCTTATTAGAGGAGATAACATTATATCCCCAGTAAACGTCATCTGGTTTATCAGGTGTGACTATTACTTCTTTCTTAGCAATTTTAGTAATCTTAAAGTCAAAAATTTTTTTAACTGAAAGTTGCTCTTTACAGAATGCAAGTTTATCCATACCTATATCAACAAAAGTTCCTTTCTTATTTCTCTTAACAGTGAAACCTTGTCTATAATCACCCACGTCTGGCTGACTATTAACAGGATGATGCGGAGTTCTAAGTGGTGGAAGAATACCAACATGCTTCAGTTCTGCCTTTATAGGAAATGCTTGCTTCCTCAAATATTGAGGAGTATTCATATAACTCAAAACTTCAGCAATAAACCTTCCATCATTCTCTCCATCTTCATTTTTAACATTGTCATCATTATAAATAACAACATTATCTGCTTGAAAAATCGCTAAAGCTCTACCTAAAATTCCCACCTTATAGGTACGAATTTTGAGATCTTTAGACTCAGAAAGAAATGAATTTGGAATAAATATAGATAGCTCATCTTTATACATTAGTATAAATTATACAATCTAAAGTATATAAAGATTACCCTACATTTATATAGCTATCACTAATAGACTTACACATTTACAAAAATATTATATCAATTATAATATCCGTAGCTTCTTTTTATGCTACCAACTTTTTTATACTCAGAGAATATATTAATATAAAATATATACTATCCACTATATAAAGGTATTGTTTTTTTGAATAAAAATAAGAAAAAATAACAACATTATAAAATTTAAAATTAACTACAATGTTGCTCTCAGTACAATAACATCAATATTTTGATTTTCTTTGGTATGAAACTCATAAATCTTGGGAATTGGAAAATTATACCTGAAAATATGAGTTATATGAAAATTATTTTCCTGATAATAATTCAAGAGAAACTCTTCACTTGATGCCATATGAAAAGAGTATAACACATCAGGTTCAAGCTCAATGGCTTTTCTTACAAATTTCAGATCCTGACCTTTTTGAGCTTTTTTCTGGGATCCGAAAGGAGGATTTTGAAACACAGTATCAACATGAGAGCCATAATTAAAATCAACAATGTCGGTTTCTATGAAATTTAAATTATCAAGATTTAAATTATCTGAAACATCCCTAGCCAACTCGATTGAATCCTTGTCAATATCTACACCAACCGCCAACTTGGCACCCATTAAAGTCGATGCTATAGCAAATATTCCTGTGCCACAACCCAAATCAAGAACATTTTTACACTCAATGTCACCCAATGAATAGGCATTCCACACCAAATCAGCAGCAATAATTGATGGAGTAGTATACTGTTCAAGATTTACTTTAGGATTAGGATGAGAAGGAATATTTTGAAGTCTCATTTCTAAATGTTTTTTACGTGTAATTTTTTTCATCTAATCAACATATTTAATTATTATATTTTATATAATTATATTATTAAGAAAAAAAATTACTTCGAGGTTTCATATGTTTGAAAAAGTATTAATTGCAAATAGAGGAGAAATTGCAATAAGAGTCATGCGTGCTTGTCGTGAACTTGATATTGAAAGCGTAGCTATTTACTCTGATGCTGATGCAACTTCTCTTTACACAAACTATGCTGATGAAAGTTATCCTTTAGGTAATCCTTCACCGGCAAAATCTTATTTAAATATAGATAAAATCATTAACATTGCATTGGAATCTGGTGCAGATGCAATACATCCAGGTTATGGATTTTTAGCAGAAAATTCAAAATTTGGAGAAGAATGTGAAAAAAATGGAATAAAACTTATTGGTCCTAGTGGAGAAGTTATTAACCAAATGGGAGATAAAATCACCTCCAAAGCTTTGATGAAAAAAGCAGGAGTTCCAGTTATTGAAGGTACACCCGAAGGTGTTACAGACATTGAAGAGGCTAAAGAAATTGCTGCTCAAATTGGTTATCCTGTAATTGTAAAAGCTTCTGCAGGAGGTGGAGGTATTGGTATGCGTGCAGTTTATCAGGAAGACGAACTTGTACGTGCTATCGAATCCACACAATCTGTCGCATCAACCAACTTTGGTGATTCAACAGTATTTATTGAAAAATACCTTGAACAGCCTCGTCATATCGAATTCCAACTTTTAGCGGATGAACATGGAAATGCAATACATGTGGCAGATAGGGAATGTTCCATTCAAAGAAGACATCAAAAGCTTCTAGAAGAAGCTCCTTCCCCAATTATGACCGAAGAATTAAGGGAAGAAATGGGTGGAAGTGCTGTAAAAGCTGCAGAATATATTGGATATACAAGTGCAGGTACTGTTGAATTCCTGTATGATAATGGAGAATATTATTTCCTTGAAATGAATACTCGTATACAAGTAGAACACCCAATTACAGAGCTTGTCACCAATACAGATTTAATCAAGGAACAAATCAGAATAGCTGCAGGTGAAGAACTAAGCTATTCACAAAATGACATACAAGTAACAGGTCACGCTATAGAATGCCGTATTAATGCAGAAGACCCACTTAATGATTTTGCACCTAATCCTGGAAAAATTACCGGATACAGATCTCCAGGTGGTCCTGGAGTACGTTTAGACAGTGGAGTGTATATGAATTATACCATCCCAACATTCTACGATTCAATGATTTCAAAATTGATAACATATGGAAGAAGCAGAACCGATGCAATTAACAGAATGAAAAGGGCATTAAGCGAATACATTATTTTAGGTGTTAAAACCACAATTCCATTCCATAAAGCTATTTTAAGAAATCCTAATTTCATTTCAGGAGATTTAAACACTCACTTTATTGACGAACACAAAAAAGGTATCGATAAAGAGATGGAGAATGTAATTGTTGAAGATGCTGAAATTGTAAACAAATTAAAATCCACCTTTATGCCTAGCAAAAAAATAGCTGCCATCTCAGCAGCTGTTGGTTCCTATCAAAATGTTGCTAGAAGTCAAAAAATGCAAAAAAAATAAATTGGAGATAATTAAATGCAAAAAGAAATTGTTAACTTATTAAAAAAAGAAAATAAACTTTCTGATGATACAATAAGTGAAATAAAAGACATTGATTTAAATGATTTTTCAAACATTGTAAAAGAACTTGGAAAAGAGGATACCTCCTACATTAAAGCATCTGAAATTTCAAAAGACCTGGATACTGAATACATTGGTAAAAATTTATATATCTACAATGAAGTTTTGTCAACAAATACTATTGCAAAATTCTTATCAATGAATGATGTTGAAAATGGAACTGTCATTATCTCCGAAAAACAAACCCAAGCAAAAGGAAGATCAGGTAAAGTTTGGGAATCTCCTTTAGGTGGAGTATGGTTATCAATCATATTAAAACCAAATGTAGACCATTCCAAATTACCTTTAATAACATTGGCTACCGGAGTGGCTGTTGCAAAAACTCTCGAAGAAATCGGTGTTGAAAACCCTGAAATCAAATGGCCAAATGACATCATAATTAATGATAAAAAGGTATGTGGAATATTGACTGAAGCCGTAGCTAAATTCAATACCATTGAAAGCGTTATTGTTGGAGTTGGTATTGACGCTAATCTTGATGTTGAACAATTCCCTGAAGAATTGCAAGAAGGAACAACAACACTGAAAGCGGAACTAAAAAGAGAAGGCAATGAAAATCATTTAATAAAACTATTCCTAGAAGAATTTGAAAAAATCATTGGACAATTTAACAATGAAGAATATGAAGACATCTTAAAAGAATGGAGAAAACGTTCATATTCAATTGGAAAAATTGTAGAAGTTAGAGAACCTTTCAATACTTATTATGATGCATATGTATTGGGTATTGGTAAAGAAGGAGCTCTTGTTGTTGAAAAAATTGATGGAACCTTAGAAAAAGTAATTTCTGGAGAATGTATAATCAAGAAATAAATACAATCTCCCTACATTCATCTTCATTTGAAACTGCTTTCTGTAGTTTCTTAAATGAAGATTCTATTTTTTTATTCAAATCATTTAAATTTAGTTTAAACGCATCTTCAGTTGATAGGTCAAATCTTATTGTTGCAGATGCACCGGGCATTGAAACTGCTGGAATAGTAATAATTCCATGGTCTCTTAATAAAATAAAAGAAAATACAAATGCCAAATCATCATCTGATAAATTATGTTTTATGTTAATCTCCTTGGACAAACCTTGAGGAGTTATCATCACTCCAGTAGGTGTCTTTTCGAAATTTTCAAAATTAGAATTCAGTAATTCAAATAAATCATCTTTTCTTTCAAGACTATTAATTAAATTATCTTCACTGAAATTTTTAATTCCATTTAACATAGCAAGAACAGCCGGAGGTTGCGCTTCAAGACCAAACTGATTTACCTTAACTTTTATTTCATCAATTAAATCTTCACAACCCGCCATAAGCCCCCCTCTTGGACCAGGCATTAATTTATCTGTGCTTGTAATGGCAATGTCTGCTCCCAAATCACAAGCTTTTGCTTGGTTAAAAATAACGGTTCTTAACCTTGCACCAGATGCATCATCCACCATGACAGGAATATTTTTTTCGTGAGCCATTTCAATTACTTTTTTAAATTCATCTTCATCAATTACCTTATGATCCATTGTGGAACCTGTAATTACAACCAAAGATGTATTTTCAGGAATTGAAAACTCATCAAATTTATCAGTTTCTGAATAATTAGCCCCAACTAATGCACAGCTTCTCGGAATAGATGGGTGGGCAGGCAACTCTGCCAAATAATGAACTACATTAGAGTCTTTATTTACTATAGTTAAAATTGTAGCAAGAATTCCTGATGAAGTTCTATTTAGTGGGATGACCTTTTCCCCACCCATATGTTCCACTCCAACCTTCTGAAGGGCCTCTTCAAAAATAGCCGGACCGACATAGGTTTCCAATAAACTAAGTTCTGAAGGACTGGCAATAAATCCCCCTGACAGTCCTGTCAAATCAAATAAAGAAGAACGACCAGCACTTCCAACTATATTTTTAATAATTGAAAGCGCATTTTCCCTCTTTTTAACTTCATCCAAAGAATTATTAACTATCATTTAATCAGAATCATCCAATTGCAATTTATAATCTTCAAAGAATTCGATGATGGATTTTAATTGTTTTTCAGTAATGTCAACAGAAGTATATTCTTCATCCTCTGGAATTTGATAGTAATACTCTGCAAATAAAACTTTACCTTCAGGACTTGTAAATATGGTTATACCATCAGTAAGTTTATCAGGATTCTTATTTTGGAATTCAATTTCAAAAGAAGTACCAAATTTTTGAGAAAACTTTTCTTTCTCTTCAGGTTCCCTATTACATTTCCTAATTTTTGTCATTCTAGATTTTAACTTTTTTTCTGCAAGTTCATCAATATCAGCCATAATAATCACTTCCTATTTTTTAATCTCAAAGTAGCCATTATTAAATTAATTAAATATACTTTACATAAAATTATATATAAGTATTCCCCATCAATCTTTAAAAATCAATCATACAGACTATTTCCCTCACTATCCATTGCAACTATAAGTGGGCCAAAATCTTTAACTTTTAAATTCCACATGGCTTCTGGCATTCCCAAATCCAACCAGTTCACACTTTCAATTTCTTCAACAGCATCAACATATAATGCAGCGCAACCACCAGTAGCTACAACATATAATGCCTTATTTCTAATTAACGCTTCTCTGACATTATCATCCATTCCACCTTTTCCTATGACAATTTTTGGACCCATATCCAAAACATCACTTTGATAAGGATTCATCCTCATTGATGTGGTGGGACCAATAGCCACCATTTTATACTTCCCATCTTCCTGAGTAATAATTGGGCCAGCATGGAAAAGAACAGCACCTTCAATATTTAACGGAGCCCCTCTTTCAAGCAACCTTTTATGAGCCTGATCACGAGCTGTTAATATATTTCCAGTCAAATAAACAACATCACCAGCTTTTAACTCATCCAAATTTTCATCTTTAATCGGAACATTTAACTTTCTTTCCATTTTTACACCTAGCAAGTAAAAATTATATTCATATTACAAAACTATGACTATATAAAATTTTAGATTTTAATATAATTAATAGTTATGAAAAACTAGATTTAACTTGAAAACCATTTTCATCACCACCCTTGTTTCCAAGCAAATAACATCAACATAATTAATAGTTATTTTTTTAGATTTAATTAAATGAACCAACTTTAACATTAACAATAATGATTCGAGAAACATATCCACTTTTAAAAAAATGGTGTATATGAAAGCACATTCTCTTAACAGATTAAATGTTTGGTATATTAATGCAGATATCATATCCCAAATAAAATGTTGAAATACTAAAACTACATACAAAATATGGTCATCTTAACATAACGGAATTATTAAAAAATCTTCAACTTCACTAATCATCACTTTCAATCCGAATCATGGAAAAAATATTTTCTTAATAAAAATTAAATAGTCTAAAGAAAATAATTAATAACATAAAAAAGCATACTGCTTTTTTGAATTTTTATATTTTTCACGGGAAAAGGTGAATATAACAAAATTTGGAGGAAAAAACATGGAGGCAAATAAAATATCCGGGATATTATCTATAATTTTAGGATTAATTTTTATAATTTTCCCAATTTTTAGTTCAGGAGTAGTGTCCATTATTATTGGAATAAGTTTGTTATTCTTTGGTATAGCATTAGTATTAGCCGGATTTACAGCAAGCAATATCATTATTGGTATTCTGTCAATCATATTCGGACTGCTATTCATATTTAACATTGATGCATTATCATTCATTTTAGGATTACAATTCTATATTATTGGAATCATAATCCTTTTAGCTGGTATTCTTGGTCTATTTTCAGATACTCAAACATCAAAACTTGCTTCAGTATTGATGATAATTCTCGGTATAGTATCCTTTATTCTTGGAGGATTCTCACTTGGCCAACCGCTTTTCGCTGCAATTCTTATAGGCGTAGCTTTAATCATCCAAGGAATAAGATTATATCTAGAATAGTAAATTAATAAGCAATCTTTTGATTGCTTCTATTTTTATTTTTTTAAAATCTTTTTTTCTTTATTTTCAGAAATAAATTAAAAAACCAATTTTTTAACTCCGTGATTAATATAATGATTTGAAAAATTTTATACACCAAATATTAAAGGGAGAAACAATGGAATATTTGAATTTCAATCCCCAAATTCATGATATAACTAAAATTGCAACATTGAAATATAATGTAGACTTTAGAACATATGACAAACTTTTTTGTTCAAAAGAAAAAGCAATTGCTGCTCTTGAAAAAAATCTAAAAAAAGAAGAATGCATTAAGGTTATTTATGATAACGAAGACCTAATTGGAATGTTAGTCGCATATACTCATGACAACCAACCCACATTTCATTTCAGTTCCATTAAACTGTTAATTGTTGATATACTGGACTATTTCGTTATTTGTGACATTAAAAAAGATGATGTTTATATTGCAGAAATAGCTATCGATGAAAATCAAAGGTCAAAGGGTTATGGAACAAAAGTCATTAAAGATGTTATTGATTATGCTCAAAAAAAGGGATATAAAAGAGTTATCCTGGATGCTGATTTCAGAAATCCAAAAGCAAAGGCATTATATGAAAGGTTGGGATTTGAAGTCTACAATAAAAAATCTTTTTTAAAAAGAGGCATGTACAACATGGAATTTAAACTTCCCTAAATTTTCAAAAAAAAGAAAAAAAGAATAGCTTAAAATATTAAGCTATATCAGAATATAATAATCCAACAGCTCTTTGAGCAAAGAATGCCAAGTATGGGGCGATTATAATTGAAAGAATTGATAAAATTGGTATAATGCTGAATAAAGCTGAAAAAATCATCTCAATAACTGCAACAATTATAATAACTAATAAGACTAAAATTATTACCTTACCGATACCAATTCTTCTTATGTCTTTTGCCGCTTCAAAAACATTTAAAGCCTCACTTAGACTACCAGTATTTGCTAATCTTGCTTCCGCCATAGTTTGTAGGAATGAGAAGATTACAAATACAACTACGGCAACAGTGATAGTTATTGTTAAAGAAAATAGCAAATTGACCAATGCCTGATATATTGCATCAAATGCAATAGCAGAAGAAGATCCCATATATGAATAGGTGGCCTGTAAATAAATTTCTTGAGCAACAATCATAGCATTACCGTAAACATTTGTCATATATCCTACAATTACAGTAATAAAAGCAGGAATTACAAAGTACACGATTGTGACAATGAAATTATTAAAACCGGTGATGAAATTTTCCCACCATTCAAACCCTGGAACTTCATCAGATTGTTCAATTCCAGATTTAATAACGCTGATTAAATAACCATACATTACCCATCCAATTAACAGTGAAATAATGACAGCCATTCCACCCCACATAAAACATTCGGGGTTAACAAATCCTAAAACATAAACTACTGTTCCGAAAAAAGAAAATCCAGCAGCCACTAATGACAATAAAACATAAATTAATAATGTTTTCATGTCTTTTGAAGGAAATACAAAAGCATCCTTAATTATTTCTATTACATCCATATTAACACCATTTAACTTATTTAATTAAACACTCAATAAGAGATATTAATAATTTATTTTAAAAGTAATATTTATAAGTTGGTTAAATTGAATGAATAATTTCTTAAATTTACTTATTTTCATTTAATTTTTATATATTATAAAACACTATCTTTAATATAACATAGGATTGTTTTATACATGTTTAAAATGATTATAATGTAGAATCAGTCAAAAGTTGGTTCTAGAAAAAATAACTTATTAGTCACTAAAAATAATGAAGGTATAATCGATGGATAACAAAAAAATAATAATTATAATTGGCATAATACTTTTAATCATTATAGCAGGTGTTATTATCGTAATGCTAACCTCAGTACAATATGAAAAAATTGATATAACACCAAATGGAACAACCATAGAAGTTCCTGCCAATCAAACCAAATATAACGGAAATGTCGAAGGTGCCAAAATATGGAATTGGAACAATGGAATATTGGTTACATACAATAGTCATGAGGACCAAAGTATAATCAAAGTAAGTGAATTAGGTTTCAATACCCTGAATAATCTAATAAAAAATGGGGAAAGGCAAGACATAGACGGTTTTACATGTTATGTAATAAATGCTGATCAATTATTAGAAATTCACATATTCGATATCATTAAGGTAAATTATAACGGCAAATTCTATTGCATTCCATTATCTAACGAAACTACTCACGACAACATCATAATCTGCTGCAACGACAAGAACATGGCAGTCCACATGGCAAAATCAGTACAGTACAAAAATGTTTTCCCAGAAAAAACAGATACCCTTTCCACCATGAAAAACATGACTGGAAATTTACAATCAAAAGCAAACGATTATGCAAATAATACCAATTTAAGTAAGATTAAATCTACAATAGAAGAAGAAACTGGAGTTAAATTAGATGATGCTAAAAACAAAATAGAGCAATATACCGGAAAGTTACCCGTTTAATTCACATAAACTAACTGAAAAATTTAGAAAAATTAAAACAAAAAAGGAACAGGGATTAGTATGGAAATTTATAAAGAAAAACAAACCCCAAAAAGAAGTATAAAACGAAGTTTGATAGTATTTATTGGAAATGTCTTAGGAATTTATTTAATAAGTGTTTTAGGATTAGGAGCAGAAGTTAGTCAATTTGATGACATTATCTTTTTAGTACTATTCATTAGTTTAATTAATGCACTACTTTGGCCTATTTTAACAAGAATAGCAATGCCATTTCTAGTTTTAACCTTCGGTTTCGGAACACTAATATTAAACGGACTCCTACTTCAAATTTTCGCACCAATATTTGATATAGAAATTAAAGGTGCTGCAATGATTCTTGCCCCATTGGCCATGGCTGCTGTTACAACCATACTGTCCTCCCTAATAACAATTAATGATGATAGTTCATATTACAGATCTGTTTTAAGAGATGCGGAAAAGAAAAGAAAAAGCAATATTAAAGATTATCCTGGAGTAATTATTGTTGAAATTGATGGACTTGCCTACGAAGTTTTATGTGAAGCAGTCGAAAGAGGAGAAATGCCTACTGTTAAAAAAATGATTGAAAGTAAGGAATACAATCTTAGAATGTGGGAAACTGACCTATCCTCCCAAACCGGTGCAAGTCAGGCAGGAATCCTCCACGGAAACAATGAAGACATTGTTGCATTTAGATGGATAGAAAAGAACAATGACAATCAGATGATGCAATGTTCTGGAATAACTAAAGTACCTGAGTTAGAACATAGAATTTCAGATGGAAATGGATTGCTTGTTGATAATGGAGCAAGCAGATCAAATTTATTCTCAGGGGATACTGACAATGTAATATTTACATTCAGTAAGATAATGGACTTTAAAAAACTATACAATAAGGCATGGTATTCAGTATTCTCCAATCCAAGTAATTTTGCACGTATAGTCGCCCTGTTTCTTGCAGACATAATACGTGAAATATGGTCACAGATTGTGCATTCAGTAAAAAACATCAGACCAAGAATAAAACGTGGAATAGTATACATCCCAACAAGAGCAGCTACAAACGTATTTATGAGAGAAATCAATACTTCAACATTAATCGGAGACATGATGATTGGAGATATTGATGTTGCATACTCAACATACTTGGGTTACGATGAAATAGCCCACCACTCAGGAGTTAGGGATAATGATGCATGGTTCGCTTTAAGAGAAATGGACAAACAAATCAAACATTTAACTGATGCGAATAAATACTGTCCAAGAGACTATCAGTTTGTCATTCAATCAGACCATGGCCAAACAAATGGTGCTACATTTACCCAAAGATACGGTGAAACATTTGAAGACTTTGTCAAATCATTACTTCCTGAAGACATGACCATGTTTGCAAAAATGACCTCAAATGATGACCACTTTGCAGGAGACTATACTCCATTTTCAAGAAAAAATAAAAAAATTAAAAAAGAAAAAGAAGAACAACAGGAATTAAGTGACTCTGAAGTTATCGTATTAGCATCAGGTAATCTTGCAATGATTTATTTGACTCAATGGAGCCAAAGATTAACATACGAAGAACTCAATAACTTTTTCCCTGAATTGATACTTGGTATCATAAACAATGAATATGTCGGTTTTATTTTAGTCAAATCTCAAGAACATGGTGATTTAGCTATTGGAAAAAATGGAACTTACTATCTTGACAGCGGTGAAATTGAAGGAGAAAACCCTCTTAAAGGATTTGGAAACAATATAGTAAGACATTTAAAAAGAACCAGTTCCTTTGAACACACCCCAGACATCCTAGTTAACAGTTTTTATGATGAGGAAGCTAATGAGGTATGTGCTTTTGAGGAATTAGTTGGAAGCCACGGTGGAGCCGGCGGAGACCAATCCAAACCGTTCATATTGTATCCTTCAAGTTGGAAAGTCAGTGATGATGAAATCATTGGTGCAGAAAACATTTATAAACTAATAAAAGAAAATTTAGCTGAATTAAAAAAATAAGATAGATATACCTGCAAAAATATCAAAGAATAGAAAAAGGATATGGAACTATTGATAATCCATATCTTACTTATTATTTTTAATTAATGATTCTAATTCATCCAGACGTTTATTTAATTCATTTTCACGTTTTTTATAATGTCTTGATAAAATTGCAACCGTCAATGTTGCAGTACCAACACCAGATATTGTGTATCCTCCCCAAACTAAAAATATTGCAGTTAATTTACCAATACCTGTGTTTCCAAGTATTGCATAACCATTACTTGTAAATGCATTTGAAACCATAACCAATGAATTTAAAGGATCAACATTTTCTGCAAAACATGTAACAATAAAACTAACAAATATAATAGAGAACAATAATATAATAGTAATCCCAAGACTATTTGTCTCCGTATAATGCCTAAACTTACCATAATATACTTTAATTAAATAAGCATAAACAAGAACATGTATTGCATAAATCGGCAACAATACAATAGATTCATTAAAAGCAATGAGTGCTATAGATTCATAAGGTATTAACAGGAAAAATAATACTCTATTCTTCCAGGAACTATAATCCAAAGTAAAAGCAATATATAATGATACGAGCAGTTGTACAACAGCAACCCCCATAAAATCATTTCCAGGAACTACAATAATGTATAAAATGAAAACAAAGAAAATTAACATCATTACCAAGTAAAAAACTTGTCTTAATGTTTGAACTTCTTCTTCAGGAAAATATTCAAGCGGATTTAAAACCCTGCTTTTACCGTCCTTTAATTTTTTAAAAATTAATTTTCCGGCAACAAATAATGCACCAAAAATTAAAATTGCAATAACAAATTCATAAATAATCAAGAAAATATCCATAAGTATAATTTATCAATTCATATATTTAATTGTTAATTTTAACTTTATTGTGCAAGAATTCTCCGGCTTCTTTAAGCCGGGGATAAATTGCACATTTTAGTGGGTTAGTGTCTATATTTTTTTATGTGGATGGGGTGGTGAGATTAGTTTTCAAATGCTCTCGGATAAATGCCATATAATATGTAGGTTTATAATATGTAATATAGAAAGATGGGGGAAAAAACTTCAATAAGTTACTTTTTTTCCTTTCTTTTTTAAAACACGGTTTCATAATAATATATTCTAAAAAAAAAAACAATCCTTTTAGTGATTATATTTTTTTTAGTCATTAAGATGATGTTTTAGGATTTTATATTTTAATAAAATGTGAAAAAAAAGATGTTGAATATGTGCGATAAAACTTTTATTTTAACGGATAAGGTTGAATTTGTTCCTGATGAAGAGATGGAAAAGGAATTATGGTTTAATAAAAAAATAGTTAAAACATTAAAAAAACATTATCCTTTTCTAAAAGATGCTGATTCTACCTGCCTTCAAGCATCCACTGATAGACTAATAAAATCCTATGAAGGATATTATGACCACAGAACCAGCGCTCCAAGATTTAAAAAACGTAAAAAAAATCCAGTAACTTCAATTACCCTGCGAAACAATTTCTATGATACAAAAGAAGGTAATGTAGGGGCCATTAGGTGGTTGTCTGAAAATGAATTACGAGTAACTAAACTGGGAAAAATAACCGTTAAGCATAGAAGACACATCAAAGGCCAAATCAAAGAGGCTACATTAAAATACGAAAACGGACGCTGGTACATATGTATAGTATACGAATTAGATGAAAATAAACATGGTGAATTTTCCTATGGAGGATTATATGTCGGAATAGATGTTGGAATAACTGACTTTTTAACCTTTTCCAACAGAAAAGTGATAGCCAAACCGGACCTTAAGAAAATAAACGGAAGAATACAGTATTACCAACAAAAACTCGACGGCAAAAAAGAAGGCGGATCCAACTGGAAAAAAACACTAAAAAAACTCCACAAAAAAACTCCACAAATGGATAAGAAAGAAAAACAACATAGTAAACGACTATTACCATAAAATATCCTATAATATAGCCAAACACTGCCAATTCATAGCCATGGAAACACTCAACATTCGAGGAATGCTTAAAAGTAACTTAAGCAGAAGCATACATGAAATCGGATGGGGAAAACT
>NZ_OMWD01000009.1:73515-99597 GCF_900314695.1 uncultured Methanobrevibacter sp.
CTTAGGTCGTGAAGAAAGAGAATGGGAATGTCCCCATTGTCATGCAGTACATCAAAGAGATGTAAATGCTGCAAAAAACATTTTAGACGAAGGTCTACGTGCCACTGGTTCAATGGTGCTATGCTTAGTAGATTTCATGCCTAATTGTCAAGGAAAATCCACATATTATTATGAATGGAAATGCTTTGACGAAAAAATAGGCATGGCCTAAGAATCTCCGGCTTCTACAAGCCGGAGAGGTTCAAGATTTCAGTTAGATTTATATATCATCAAATAAAATAGTATACTAACGAACGGTAGGTAGGCAATATGAATACAAAAGAAAAAATATTTAATATATCAATAGATTTATTTTCAAAAAAAGGATATGATTCTGTTTCACTTAGAGAAATTGCTGATGGTGTTGGAATTAAAAAAAGTTCAATATATAGCCATTATTCATCAAAGGAAGCAATATTGATGGATATCTTAGAATATTTTGAAGAGCAATTCGAATACAATCAACTATTCGACATTACTGACAATATGCTGTCAAACGACAATGAGATTTTACTTAAAGACCCTGAAAAATTCTACCATATGGGGTCTGAAGCCATAAAGGAAATGTTATCTGAAGAAAGGAACCTGAAAATCTGGAAATTGATTTTCATACAGATGTATTATAACGAAAATATTAGAACCTTTTTCCAAAATGAGATACTTGTAAAACCGTTGATATTCTGGAATGGATTTTTTAGCATCTTAAAGGAAAATGGAATAATAAAAAAGGACTCGAATCCCAAGATGCTTGCAAAGGAATATTACAGTTTTCCAATATATCTACTTATTGAAATATTTGCAAAATATGACGACATTCCTCAAAGTTGCCTGGACAATTTCTTTTATGAAACAGAAGAACATGCTAAATTCCTACTTGAAAGCGTTAAGGTGAAATAGATGGATTTCAAAATACAGGATTATCTAGAAGAGGGTGTGGAATACATCCTGAAGGATTCTATGAGAGCATGCATTAGAAATCCAAAAGAAATCATATATCTGCTTAAATTTTCAAAACATGCTAGAAAAGCCACAAAAATAAGACAAAAACATAGCAAAAACGGTCAAAACATTCCCGTTTTTTTGATAGCAAGTATTACCAGCAGCTGCAATCTCCACTGCACAGGATGTTATTCAAGGGCAAATGATGCATGCGCAGATACAGAACCTGTAAACCAGCTAACTGATGATGAATGGGAAGACATATTCATACAGGCAAAAGAGATGGGAATAAGTTTCATTGTCTTAGCCGGAGGAGAACCGATGCTTAGGGAAGATGTTATTCTTAAGGCAAGCAAATATCCTGAAATTTTGTTTCCCATATTTACAAACGGAACCATGCTCAACAAGAATTATCTGAAATTATTTGATGCCAATAGAAATTTAGTGCCGGTCCTCTCGATAGAAGGAAATGAAGAAGTAACCGATTTAAGAAGAGGCGAAGGAATATACAGACAGCTGATTGAATCTATGGAAACAATGAAGAAAAAAAGTATAATTTTTGGTGCATCTTTGACATTTACAAAAGGAAATTTAAAAAACCTGCTTTCAAGGGAATATATAGACCAGCTACATGATTTGGGCTGCAAGGTAATATTTTTCATTGAATATGTACCTGTCAATGAAAATACCATAGATTTGGCTCCAAGTGATAGTGAAAGGGAACTGCTTTTAAGTGAACTTGAACATTTGCGAGAGGATTACAAGGATATGCTGTTCATGTCATTTCCGGGAGATGAAAAGACTTCAGGAGGATGTCTAGCAGCAGGCAGGGGATTTTTCCATATCAATTCCCATGGCGGTGCCGAACCTTGTCCGGCTTCACCATACTCAGACATGAACGTTAAGGATGCCACATTACTTGAAGCACTCAACTCAAAACTATTCAAATCACTGAGAGATGAAGGCATTTTAATGGATGATCATGAAGGTGGCTGTGTTTTGTTTGAGCACAAAAGTGATGTCGAACGACTGTTAAAATGAAAAAAAGTCAAATTATTGAAAATTCACCAATTCTTCAAGTCATCATAAGTCATGTTGACTTTAAGAGGTGTTAAGCTGGGACACCTATCAACCATCAATGCATATCCGTCACTGCCTTCCTCATAATCTTTTACCAAATCAGGAGTAATCATAATTAAGCCATCACTTTCCTGATTATCTTCCAACGGATAATTAAATATTTCCCTTTTTTCTTCATCAGTATTGTCAATGACTTGCTTATCAAGCATTTTATGGGACAGATGGGTTATTTTAACTTCTTCAGAATCATAGTTTGACGGCACGTTCAGATTGAATAAATCAACACCTTCGGGAAATCCATCATCAATTATCTTTGAGACAATGTCATGCAGGACCTTCTTTGCCAGAGTGAAATCATACTCCATATACCAGTTGCCGTTTTCATCTTGCCTGTAGGATGTTTTTGGATCCATAAACAATGAAGCTGCAATTGCAGGAATTCCAAGACTGACTGCCTCAAATGCAGCGCATACAGTACCGGAAGAGGTAATGTCACAGCTAATGTTAACTCCCTGATTTATTCCACTTATCACCAAATCTGGCTTTGCATCCATCACATAATCGGCACCCACCACAACACAGTCTGCAGGACTGCCTGATACGGAATATGCAGGGCTTCCATCTTCAAGTTCACACTGGTTAATTTCCAAATGTTTAAACAATGTTAGACGACGACCGACACTGCTGTTATTTTTGTCAGGTGCCACAACACAAACATTTGCCAAATCCTCAACCGCCTGTTTTGCAGCCAATATGCCCGGTGCAAAAACTCCATCATCATTAGATATTAAAATGTTCACAATATCAAGTCCTTAAAAATCAAATAATGTTTTTTGGGTTATATGTTTAATCTTTAAATCTTCATTTTCATAAAAACGTTCATTCAAATCACTGTTAATCTTATCGAGATTCTTTAAGTTCAAAATGTCTTTCAATATCCTATATGCATCATATTTTGTTACTATTATCTTTTCAAAATCAAATGAATCCCAAATAAAATAAAATGTATTTATAATTGTATTCTTGCTGAAATTATCATGCAGAAATACCAAATTTTCATATGTCTCCAAAAGAACGCCATTATGGTCTTCCAGGTCATTGATTTTCCATATTGGATTTATGTTCATGCAATAGTTTTTCAGGACATGCACAAGCATTTTTCTGTTGTTCTCCTTTTTGAAGAAGTGTTCAGCCATCACCTGATTGTTTAAGACATAGCTTTCATGATTTTTTTCATCCATTGCCTTTTTGATATGAATGTTAATGAATTCAATTGGAATATTGGCCTCTTTTTTCCTATAGTTGTCCATATAAAATTCATTGAATTCCCGGAAATAATAATGATTGGAGAGATATTGATTGAAAATCCTTATTCTTCTTTTTTTATTTTTATAAAATACCTTGGATTTGGATGAGAGATAATACTCATTTCCAATCAGTTTGTTGTCAATTATTCTCTTTTCTATCTTTTCTCTTTTGCCTGAAGCTTTAATGCCGTGACTTTTCAGGATTTTTTTTAGGGTTTTGGTATTGTACTCATTGAGCTGTTCTGAAATGTCTTTCATCTTCGCCTTGTTTAATATATACTTATTTTCAATGAAATATTCTCTCAAATAATCTTCAGACAACTTATATTCTTTGACAACACCACCTATAGCTTCATCAATGCCAGCGTCTTGTTTTAAAACTGGAAAGACAAAATCATATGTGAACTGGATTTCAGAAATGTCATAATCTTTGGGAACATTTTCCGAGTATTTAAGCGAAAACTTTTCTAAATAAGAATTATCATCAAACATAATTGATAGTAATTTTATTGATAATAATTTTTATACTTATGTAAAATCGATTGCTTAATGTACTTGACTCGACATGCCTCCAAAATTGAATAAAGGATTTGCGATATTCGAATGATTAAATGAAAAGAAAAATTTTTTGCTTTAATTTAGTTACATATATCTGACATTAATTATGAAGTTATTGAAAATCCATCTGAATTTAAGTTCCCCATATATATCAACCAATATTCAAATGAAATTTCATGACAGAAATTGTCGATGTTAATGTTTAAAAAAATTAGATTGTGGAGGATTGCCCCCACTTCAATGATATCATTTGTTGATGGTGATGACTGTACTGTTTAAACCCAAAACCCTTGAGTAGTCAATTTTGTCAGCAATTTTATTCAACATGGTAATATTGTCAAATTCCAAGTTTTCATTTTCAACAACAGGATTGAAGTCAATACCAGTATCTTTAATGGAAATCAGAATATTATCATCATTATCCCTAACAATAACATCTATTGTGTCAATGCTTTCATTGGTGTTGATTATGTTTACAAGCATTTCTTCAATAGCAAGACTGACCAATGTTGCTGACTTGTCTAGTTTGAGATAATCCTTAACTTCACGGGACAGATTTACCGCTTCGTTTACGTCCCCATGGATTGTATGCTCAAATACTTTTGTATCGTCATTGTGTTTGTTAATAAAGAATCCACTATATTCTCCATTTGTACTTTTATTGAGGTATTTTGAATAAGCAAAAATAAACAGAATTGTTATGATTTCAGCTATTGCAAATGAAACCCAAATTCCATTTCCGCCGAAGATGAATGATAATACCACTGCAAATGAAATCGGTACGATAAATCCTTCAAGCAATGAAATAATTGTTGACAATTTATTTTGCTGAATTGCCTGAGCATAAAATGTGTATAGAAATGTAATTGCGGTTCCCACATAGCTTATTGCAAAAATTCTCAATGCATTTAAAACCACAGGTATGTCAGCAGGATCCTTAACGCTGTAGAGGAACAGCAATGCCTGCGGATAAACAATGAACAATATAGATAGAGCCAGGCTTGCGGTCAAAACTATTTTTAGAGACTTTTTGGTTACATAGCTTACTCCAGAATAGTCCTCTTCCTTAAAGTAAACTGATACGATTGGTGACATTGTCTGTGCGGTTCCAATCAGGAATATGTACAATATGAACAGGCTGTTGTAACATATACCAAATGCGACAAGCCCTGATTTTCCGATATACCAGCCCAATAGGATATTCATTATGAACAGTTTTAGAGTTAGGTACAATTGTGTTGATGATGAGGAAAACCCTGAAGTTACAATTCTTTTAAGATAGCTGAAAAATGAACCTAATTTCAGTTTAATGAATTTCAATGTACGCTCATCCTTAAAGAAGTAATATGAAATGATTATTGAACCTACAATGTAACCAGTTGTAGTTGCCAAAGCAGCCCCTGCAATTCCCATCCCCACATATTGGATATATACTATATCAAAACAGAGATTTACAATATTTGCAATTAATATGGCTCTGAATGGAAGTGTTGGGATTCCATCCGCCCTTATGAAGTATGATAAACTCATCATATAACATAAAAATGGCATACCTATTATAAGTGCAGTGAAAAACTGTCTTACATCATTAGTCAAGGCAGGCTGTGATGAGCACAGAAACTGGGAGATGCTTTGTGAAAACAAAACACCGAAAACTGCAATAAGTATTCCAATTGTCAAAAGGGCAATTATTGAAACCGAAAAGTAACTGTTACTTTTTTCATCATCAAATTCCGCCTTTGAAACGGAACAAAGTACGCTGCCGCCCAATCCTATCATCCAATAGATAAGATTGACAAAAGTTATTACCGGAGCGACAATCTGGATTGCAGAGAGGTTTCCTGCTCCAAGCAAAAATGTAACAATCAAACCGTCTACAAACAAGCAAATGTTTCCTGCCATTGATGTAAACAATGTCGGCAGGAAAAATTCACTGAATTTTGCTCTTAATAATTCATAATTTCTTTCATACATGTTATACTCCTAGATACTGAAGAAATCTAAATCTTCAAGGAATTTTACAAAATTATAGATATACTCCTCAGATATGAATGGCCATTTGATGCCCAAACGATATAATGTCTGAATGGTGTATGTATTGTCGACCGGCATCCAGATTTTTTTGACTTTTCCAGAACCGATTGATGTGATAAGACCTGATACTCCCTCCTGCTTTGACTTATCGGCAAGTGCTTCATCCAAAGCAGTTTCATAATCATCTTCCTCAACAGGCTCAATATTCAATCCTAAAGGCTTGATAATTTCAATGATGTCGCCGAAGCAAACGCTATGGTGATCATATGGATGGAATACAGTACATTCTTTAGGAGTTTTTGAAAGATTAATAATAGCTTTTGCAGTAGTGTCAATCGGTGAAAATTCCACATTGTTCATAAGCATGGAATAAGGCATTTTTCCAATTGTTACAAATGCTTTCAAACGATTTATGAATCCGTTTGATTCGAAATTAATTTGGAATTCGCTGTCTGAGCTTCTTGCCATAAGGTTTCCAACCCTCATGATTTTTACATCCAAATCATCTTCAACTGCAGCTTCCAATACCGCACGTTCTGCAAGGAATTTTGAGCTGAGATATTGGTTGTCAACTGCCTGACCGATAAAGAGATCATGTTCTGAGAATTTGACATCAACAGGAGGGTAGTTGTCTATACTTTCACCTGCAATACTGTATGTGGATACCTGCACATATTTTGCATGTTTCATCTTTGCAAATTTGAGTCCGTTTATTACACCTCCAAGGTTGATATCCTCGATATCAGTTCCGGATGAGAAGTGTTTTACGTTAGCTGCACAGTTGATTATGGTATCGATTTTTTCAGAAGCAAGATTTTCAAAGTCCTCAATGTTGGTAATGTCCCCTTCAATGACATGTAATCTGTTGTTGAATTGTTCTTCATATTCATTTGAGAAGTAATAGAAGAGTAATGATTTTAACCTTTCTTCACCGCTCAGGACCTTATTCGCCCTAATAAAACAGTAAATATCTCCTGTTTCATTTTCCAATAATTCCCGCAATACATGTATTCCTAAAAATCCAGTTGCTCCTGTAAGCAATATATTTCCTAAACTTTCTTCAATTTCACCATCAATCAGTGCCTTGAGGTTGTTTTTCTTGAGCAGATTGTTAATCTGTGTGTAGTCATAGGTAACTTCAGCCTTTTTGTCCATTGTTTCATCCGATAAAATGAACTCAGACAATGCTCTTGGAGTAGGATTTGAGAATACATCACCATAATTCAAATTATAATTACGGTTTAAAGCTTCCATTGTGATTTTAGTAACGAGAAGAGAAGTTCCACCAATTTCAAAGAAACTGTCTGTTGCACTTACTTCATCAAGACCTAATATTTCACCAAATAGGTTAGCAAAGAATGCTTCAATCTCATTTTCAGGAGCAACATACTCTGTAATGAGTTCAGGTTCAGGCAAGTTTCTCAAGTCTGTTTTGCCGTTTGCTGTTTGAGGCATTTCATCAAGTTCCATATAGACTGTTGGAACCATATAGTATACAAGCTTTTCAGCAAGTGAAGCCTTGAGGTCATCTATATCGATTGAATAGCCATTTTCTTCACGGTTTTCATCCTTGTATTCATCATGGACCGTAAAGTAAGCGCATAAATGGTCATTTCCTTTGATATTTTTAACTACAACTGCAACTGATTTGATTCCAGGATAATTTCCAAGACCAACTTCAATCTCACCTATTTCGATTCTTAAACCTCTAAGCTTGATTTGATTGTCCATTCTTCCGAACACATAATAGTTTCCTTCAGGTGTAACTTTAACAAAGTCTCCGGAATGGTAGAACCTTACTCCATTGATTATCTCATAGGCTTTTGCATTGTTCTCAGGACGGTTAAGGTATTCTCTTGAAACACCTTTTCCAGCAATGAACAACTCACCGATGACATTTGGAGGCAGAGGATTTGAATCGAAGTCCATAACCATTTCATGAACGTTGAATAATTCCTTTCCAATGTGGATGTCTGGACTTTCCAAAAGATGACCGTTACAGTATACTGTTGTTTCGGTTGGTCCGTACATGTTGAAGAATTTTCCTTTGGAGTTTTTGGATAGGAGTTCATACAATCTCGCAGAGAACGGCTCTCCCGCATGGATGTATACCTTAAATCCATACATTACCTCCTGCATCGCTTCGATTTCAAGATACTGAAGCAATCTTGAAGGTGTTGCAACGTAAACGTTTGCACCGCTCCTGCGTATAAGGTCCATCATCTCAATCGGATCCTTATACTCAGTATCATTTGCAAATACCATTGGAACTCCATTCAATAGGGACCCCATCAATTCCTGTTGGAATACATCAAATGCAACGGTTGTAGTAGACAATACCTTATAATCCTCTTTTTCAAGATTGTGGACCAATTCATAAGTACACACGTTTCTTGGATCAGGATATACGAAGTTTGCAATGTTTCCATGTTCAAGAATTACTCCTTTTGGAAGTCCTGTTGAACCGGAGGTGTAGATAAGGTAAGCCATATTGCTGCCTGATACATCAGGGTCAGGATTGGAAGTGTCTTCCTCTTTAAGCAATTCATTAATATCCAATAGGTTTTCACTGTAATCACTTAAATTGATGCCCTTTTTCTCAATTACATCATCAATAATAATGTATTTTGATTCACTGTCAGTCAGCACATGCTCTATTCTCTCTGAAGGATATTCTGAATCCACGGGAATGAATGCAGCACCTGATTTTAAGATACCGAATGCAGATGCGATTACATTGCTGTTTCTGTTTAGAATGAACATCACCCTATCTTCAGGACCGACTCCTTTTTTGATGAGGGCATGAGCAATTCTATTTGCCTTTTCGTTTAATTCGGCATATGTGAACTCACCATCTGTTGCATATAATACAACCCTGTCCGGATGCAATTCAACCTGATTCTCAAATATCTTGTTTAATCTGTCTTCAGGAATTTCATCATATTCAAAATCGTCAACACCCCAATCATCATTTTCAATGATTGAAATATCGCTCATCAAAGTATTTTCATCGAATGTCTGGAATTTGTTTAGGACAATTCTAATAGAATCAAGCAATGTGTCAATTAAAGATTCTGAGTATAGCTGGTCGTTGTATTCACAGAAAATTCTGTATTGATTGTCGACTTCAACTACATTGATGTTTATCTTGAATTTCAATCCGTCATAGTCAATTGACTGTCTTTCAACATTCATGCCGGCAATTTCAATGTCCTCTATGATTTTTCCATGATAAGCATAGAATATTTCCGGAGCGATGTCGAATTCATTTGATATTTCTGTTAAAGGATAAGATGAATATGCCAATACGTTGAGCCATTCATGGTTTATGTATTCAAGATATTCCTTAAGTGTTGACTGTGAGTTTAATTTCAATGCCAACGGCAATGTCTTAACCATCATTGCCAATGTTTTTTGCTGATTAGGATTGAATCTTCCGTTAGTGATTGTTGCAATTAATGTATCCCTGTTGAAAACGAATTTGTTTATTACAAATGAAGTTGCTGCCAAAAACAGATTGTTTTGACTGATGCTTGATTTGGAACAGAATCCGTCAACGGCAGTCTTGTCAATGAAAATGTCTCTCATTGCAGATTTACCATCTGACTCATCACCGTTGATGTCCTGAGCAATCAATGTTGCATTATCAAATTCATTTATTTTGTTTGAAAAGAACAATTCAGCTTCCTTATAGAGGGTTGACTGTTTAACCTTGTTTTCACTTAATGAATATTCGAATCCGTCTAGCTCTTCCATCTCATAGTCTTTACCGTCATAGATTTTTGCAATTTCATCAAAAAGAATGTTTAGAGATGTTCCGTCAACAATGATGTGGTGGAAATCGGCAAGAAGCATTGAATTTCCAACTATCTTAAACCTGAAGAGCGGTCCTTCATCCAATTTGAACGGTTGCACAAATTCATCCTCATTAAATTCATCTACAATTTCAATCATATCATCGACATTTAAGGAATCTCTTCTTTGCTGGTAGACTTCACCACCATCCATAATAATTCTTGTTTTCAGGTATGGGTGATTATCTATGGCTTTGATGATTGATGATTTGAGCTTTTCTGCATCTATGCCATTGTCAAATTCCATTTTCTTTGGAAGATTGTATGCAAGATTTTCAGGGTCTTTAATGCAGTCAAAGTAAACTCCAAGCTGATTTGGTGTTAACGGATACAATTCCTGAATGTCTGCAGATGCATCTTCTTCAACTTTAATTTCTGAAGCTATTCTTTCAATTGTCTTGTATTTCAGGATTTCAGTTACGTTCAATTGAGCATTCAGATTATTGTATATTGCTGAAGTTAGCTGGATTACTGTCAGTGAGGTTAATCCTATGCTGAACAAATCAGTATTGACCCCAAACTCATCAATTCCAAGGATGTCAGATACCATATTGAACAATTCATTTTCAAGGTCTGTTCTTGGTTTTATGGATTCTTCAACATCAATTTCAGGATCTGGAAGGTTTTTGAAGTCAGTTTTTCCATTAGGTGTTTTTGGGAATTCTTCCATTTGTGTGAAATAGGACGGCACCATATATTCAGGAAGTGAATCAACCAGGTGCTGTTTGAGCTCATCCATATCTATATCACAGGTGGCCGTGAAATATGCGCACAGATGTTCTATTGAGTTGAGTTTTTTAACCACTACACTTGAAAGGGTGATATTGTCAAAGTTTGCAATCGCCCCTTCTATTTCTGACAGCTCAATTCTTAAACCTCTAAGCTTGATTTGAGTGTCGTTACGTCCCAACACATATAGCTCGCCGGAAGCGTCTTTTTTACCTAGGTCTCCTGTATTGTAATATGCAATGTCATTCAGTTGCATGAACACTTTATCAGTTTGTTCTGGATTGTTTAGATATCCTCTTGCGATACCAGCCCCTCCCACATATATTTCACCGGATACATATGGAGGCAACTGATTTCCATCTATATCCATTACCTTGCAGACTACATTAAGCATAGGCCATCCTGCAGTTACTTCAGGTGAGTCTATCAATTTATAATGTGATGCAATGGTAACTTCTGTAGGTCCGTAGGAATTGTAAATGTCGGCTGAAGTGTATTTTGACAGCCTGTCATATAGTACAGGTGGGAATCCTTCTCCACCTACAATTATGACATTGCATTTGCCGACAACTTCCTGGATTTCTTCAAGCTGAAGGTATTCAAGTAATCTTGTTGGTGTTGAACCGAATCCTTCTGCATCGGTTGATTTGAATAATTCGACCAACTGCAATGGGTCTATTGCCTGTTCATCGTTTGCAAACACTACTGGTAATCCATTCAAGATTGTACCGAATATTTCCCTTAAAAATACAATGAAGGATACGGTGGAAATTGAAATAAACTTATTGCATCTATGGTTCAGCTCGTAAATCGGCACATTCTCCTCGACATTGGCAACATAATTGGTTATTCCCCTGTGGGTAATCATTACTCCTTTCGGTTTTCCTGTTGAACCTGAAGTGTATATTAAGAAACATAGGTTGTCCGGAGTCAATTCAATTTTTGGATTTGAATCATCCTCCTCTTTGAGTAGTTCATCAACATCAATCCTGTTTTCACCACCATATTCAATATCGGCTGAGGTGATAACAAATCTTGAATCACTGTCTTCAAGAATCTGCTCTATTCTGTTTTTCGGATAATTAGGATCAATTGGAATGAACGCCGCTCCTGCTTTGACAATACCTAAAACTGCTGCAATCAAATCGCTGTTCCTTCTCATCATGAACATTATTCTATCTTCAACATTTACTCCCCTTTTGATTAATGCATTAGCGATTTTGTTTGCTTTTCTGTTCAATTCATCATATGTTAGTTGGCCGTCTTCAGCATAAAGTATTGTCTTTTTAGGATTTTTCAATGCAATATCTTCAAATACCCTGTTTACAATTCCTTCATTTGCAAGTTCAATCTCGAATCCTTCATCCAATTCTATTTCCCTTCTGATTGAAATGTCCTTCAACAGAGTATCTTCACAGTCAAACTTATCCAGCAACACATCCATTGACTCTAGAAATGCTTCCATGAGCTCTTTTGAATAGAATGATTTGTCATAGCTGATGTTAATGTTTCCACTTTCATAATTCAATACCAATTTATAATCTTTCCTGTCGAATTCCCTGATGAAGAATAATATTTCACTTTCAAAGTTTAGCTTTCTGTTATTCATGAGAGGATATGAATTATACTCTTCAAATGTTTTTTTGAAATCGTTGAAATATTCTCCTACACTTAAATCTGTGTTGAAGTGGTATCCTGCTGCAACACGATTATAAGCTATCAGAATATCTTTTGAAAATGAAAACTTGGTTAAGTCATAAAGGAAAGTTGCAAGCAATACTTTTTCTTTTGGCAAAGAATACTTGTTAGAGAGATTCTTCAGTTTATCAATATCTATTGGCCTGGAAATTTTTGTAAATTCAACTTCATCTCCGCTGACATCAGGTGAAATTGCTGTTGGATTATCGAATGAATTGATTAAATTATTATAATAGTTTTCAGCCTTAAAGAATTCAACTTCTTCTATATCATAATCCCTGCATTTTTTGGAAGGATCATTTTCAACCTGCCTTGCCAAATCTTTAATGCCCTGCCCGATTGAGTCTATTTCTCTTGCTTCAAAACATGACTTGTCATATTCAATAAATATGGACTGTAGGCCGTCCTTATCTGAAAAATTCTTATTTATTCTGAAGTGAAGCGGGAACTTGATGTCCTTTTGAAGGGTGAGGAATTTGGAGCCATATTCTGTTGAGTTGGATACTATTGAAACCATTGAAATGCAGTCAGGGTCAATGTTGTTATTTCTTAAATCAGTAGTATATTCACTGAACTGTAATTTTGCATGACTTAAACCTTCCTTTAGAACTTTTTTGGAATATGCAAGCAATTCATCAAATGTCAATTCCTCATCATACTCAAGCCTTAATGGAATTGTATTAACAAACATTCCCAGTGCATCACCCTGTCCGAAGTATCTTCCATGAACTGAAGTGTTTAAAACCAAATCTTTGAATAACTTATTGTCCTTTTTGGATTTTGCCAGATATAAGAAACAAAGTGCAAGGGAAGTTACGAATGGAGAGTAATTGAATTCATGAGTCTTGTCAAACAGGACTTCAAGATAACCCAATTCGGAATCATCAAATGAATACCAGTCCTGATTATAATCCTTCAATGAATTAAGCCAATATTTCTTGTCGTTTTGCGCATCATCTGAAGCGAGATACTTTATCTCCTCATCAACATAACTGTCATAGGAGTAATCTATTGGAACAAATTCACTGTTGTCTTTAACGCAATCCATGTATCTTTCAATTTCTTGAGGTATTATTGAAAAAAGTGAGGTTCCGTCAAGTAAAATATGCTGAACAACCCCGATAAGCACAGTCGAATCGTCTGTTTTCAAAACTGCCCATCTGTATAATGGACTATCAAAAATGTCATCAAAAGGTTTATCGAGATAATCTTCTATGAATTCATCAATATCGTCTGAAATGTCAAATGAATCAACATTGACGACACGACCATCAGTGAAATATTGCTTAAATTCACCATTTTCATCATATTTAATTTGTAAATTCAAATATTCTTTTGAAATACATTCAATTGCCGATTTTACAGCATCAAAATCCTCCAAATCATAATTTTTTCTAAATTTAAGATAGAAAGAATCATTATGAGGATTGTTTATCTCAGAAAACAAAAGCATTTTCTGAGCTGAAGATAAATTAAAAAGATCCATATTTTCCACCATTAATAAAAATCATTTCTTTAATAAAAATGACACATCTATAATATAATACATATGTAAAGAATATTATATAAAACTTGTTTAACTTTAAAGAATAGTATAGTAAAATTAAAAGCCCACAGAGCTTATTTAAAATATATTCAAATAGAAACTGGAAAAAATTAAAATTAATAGGTATTTTTAAGCAAAAAAACAACAATAAATAAAAGATTGAATATAATATTAATTAATTTTTATATTTCACTTAAAAAATAAAACAAAAAATAGCATGACAGAAAAAACTTTAGATACAAGAACACGGAATTTGATACTAATCCTATTTTTAATAGGAGTATTCATGGGCTCATTGGATACTGGAATCATAGGGCCAGTCCTGCCATCCATCGAGCAAAGCTTTAACCTGACCAGCAGAGAATCAAGCTGGATATTTACCTTATTCGTCATTTTTTTCATGATTGGTTCACCTGTAATGGCCAAGTTTTCAGACTTCTATGGACGAAAAAAGATTTTCATTTTGGACGTGATTCTTTTTGGAATCGGATCATGCCTAATTGCATTTTCAGCAAATATCGATTCAATATTTTTAGGAAGAATAATACAGGGATTTGGCTGTGGCGGAATTTTTCCTGTAGGAGGAGCATTTATCGGAGATGCATTCCCATTGGAAGAGCGAGGAAAAGCATTGGGGATTTTAGGAAGTGTATTTGGAATTTCAGCAATCGGAGGACCATTGGTTGGAGCGGCATTAATACCCTATGGCTGGAATTGGTGTTTCACTATCAATATTCCAATCAGCATTTTCATAATACTATTTGCACTGTATATTCTGCCGGATGCTGAAAACAAAAGAAAACTAAAAATAGATTATCCTGGAATCCTAATTCTAAGCTTGCTTTCAATATTTTTAGCATATGGTCTTAACCAAATTGATTCAAGTAACTTCATCAGCAGCTTATTGTCTTCAAAGGTTCTTCCGTTCTTGTTGATATTCATAATATTGATTCCAATATTTTTCAGGGTGGAAAAAAAAGCAGAAGAATCCATTGTAGCAATACACATGTTAAAGAACAAGGAGATTAGAATTGCATGTGTAGAAACTTTAGCCTATGGTATAATCTATTCATCAGCAATATTCATCCCATCGCTTGTTATTCTTTCAATGGGGCTGAACGACCAGTTAGCAAGTTTGATGCTTATTCCTATTTTAGGTGCAAATGCCGTTGCAGCACCTATTCTCGGAAAGATTCTGGATTCCACAGGTTCACGTAAGATAATGATGGTTGGAACAATATTACTGACCATTGGCCTAATAGCAATTGCAATATATCCGAATAACTTCCTGCTATTCATCATTGCAGGCTGTCTGGTAGGGGTGGGTTTGGTAACAATAATTGGAGCTCCTTTGAGATATATCGTTTTAAGTGAGGCTAAGCCTACCGAAAGAGGTGCTGGTCAGGCCATTGTCAATATGCTGTCAAGTGCAGGACAGTTAATAGGTGGTGCTCTAATCGGTGGAATTATAGCATCATTTGCAGGAATTATGGGGTATAAAATAAGTTTGATTTTAGCCAGTGCAGTGGCATTCATCGCTTTTCTGTTCACTTTAAAACTAAAAAGTCGTGACGAACAGATTGAAACTATGAAATCAAATCAATAACACATCTATTCATTAAAAAAAAATTGTTGCCTGTTTGTATATCAAACAGGTGCATAATATCTATTCAACTTGATTTAATAGGTCATATAGTTCAGGAATCGCCTGTTCAAATTTAACTCCATAAGTATGAGTTTCATCACCTACAGTCTTTTCAATCGCTTTTTTAGTAAATTCACCTGCGACTTTAGCTGCTGAAGTAGGTGATTTTCCGACCATGACAGATCCCACAAACGATGAAGCAAATACATCACCTGTACCATGACTGACATAATCTACCCTGTCATTGTATACGAATTCACAGGTTGATTCCTCCTTATCCAAAACAACCATTCCAAGCTGATTTTCCTTGTGTGTATCACCTTTCAGGATAACATATCTTTTGGTAAATGCTGAAAGTTCATTTGCCATTTCCAACATTTCATCTTTTGTAAATTCCCCTTTCCAAGGTTTATGTAAAATATAACAAGCTTCAGTTGTGTTTGGAAGAATATAATCTCCTAATTTACAAAGTTCCCCCATTTTGTCTGCAAATTCCTGGTCAAAACCATTATAGAATTCACCATGGTCAGCCATAGCCGGGTCGACAAATACGCATCCGTCAGGCTTTAATCTGGAATCAATTATTTCCTTTATATAATCCAACTGTTCCATTGATGCGATAAAACCAGTGTAAATAGCATCAAAATATATTCCTTCACTTTCCCAATGTTTTCTAATTTCTGGAAGATCTTCTGTCAAGTCCCTAACAGTGTAACCGGTGAAACCTGATGTATGTGTTGATAAAACAGCAGAAGGAAGAACTGCAGTTTCTATTCCAAAAGCAGAAACAACAGGCAGTGCAACTGTTATTGAGCATTGACCGTAACATGAGATATCTTGAATTGTTAAAATTTTCATATTTAAACCTAAATTATTTAATTTTTAAAAAATACCAATATTAATCTATTTAATGTAGTATTTAAATGTTTTCAGTACAGAATAATGTAAAAAAAACTTAACTTCAACTTATTTAAAAAAATAAATTAATATAATCTAATTAATCTTAACTCATAAGGTTTGATTTCTATTTTTGAACACCAATTCCTTCTAAAAGCATGTTCAATAAATTGTCCACATAATGATTTGTATCAAAACCAACATCAATAGAATATATTTTCCACAATAGGACTGACTGGAAAATTGAATTGAAGCACATTACGGCTATTGACCTGATATCCATATCCTTCACGATTCCCTTTTCTATTTGTATCTTAAAGAATCCTTCCAGCTTTTCGATTATGAATAGTGCAACTTCAAGCATGATGGATTTATTGTCTGAAGACTCTCTTACTTCTTCCATAGCAAGTCTAAGTATATCGAAATCACTTTCTTCAAGATTCAATATGCCGAAAAATGTGATTCTGAGAAATTCCTCTATGTCCTCATCTTCACCATAATCAAATGCATCTTCCAGTTTATCCATCAATAATTTAAGATAATACTCCTTTGTAGCATTGATTAAATTATTTTTGTTTTTAAATTTCCTGAAAATTGTCAATTCATTAAATCCGGATTCAGCAGCTATTTTTTTAGTTGTTGCTTTTGATCCTTCCCTTTGAAGAACCACCAATGTAGCTTTCATGATTTTTAATGAAGTTTCATCGATATTTTCTGCCATAAAAACCTATTTATTATTCATTATTTATAAACTATTTTGAATATCATCTTGAAAAAATCAAATATTTATCTCATTTTTATAGAAATCATCCATCATTGCAGAAATTTTTGCATTATTTATACCAACAAGAAGATTATGTCTTACATCATCCAAAACAATGAATATTGACTTATTGATATGCCTGTGAATGTTTTCCTGTACACTTACAGAAAATATTTCATCATACTTTCCGGCAAAAACCAGTGCAGGGACGTCAATTTGACCAATTTCATTTTCTACATTGAAATTCAAACATGCATCCACAGCCTTTTTATATGCCTCCACATTTGCATTTTGTGATGAAATCTGTTTCAACATCTCCAATTCTTCCCTGTTTTTTTCAATTACTTCCGGACACAATACTTTAGGAATCATGAAATCATAGAACTCATCATAGCCCCTATCAAGTTCCCTTTTAAATTGATTTAAAGTGGTAGTAATGTTTTCATCGCATTTCGCAAAAGTTGACATCAATACAATCGAAGATACATAATTCGTATATCTGATTGCAAAATCCATTGCAACAACGCCTCCCAATGAAAATCCAATTAAATTTCCAGCATCTATTTTAAGGTCATCCAAAAGGTTTTTCAAATCATCTGCATAAGTATCAATAGTAATCTCATCATCACCTAACTCAGATTCTCCATGGCCTCTTAAGTCTATTCTGATAACTTGATATTTTTTCCTAAGAGTGCTTGTTAAGACTTCCCAATATCTCAAATCATCGGAAAGACCATGAAGAAATATTAATGGTTCGCCTTTTCCTTCAACGACATAATTCAATTTCATAATATTCAATTTTAATCTCAAATGTGAAATACTTTATGTCAATGAAATATTCCATCAAAACATTTATATATCAAAATAACCTTATACCCAATATGGTATATGAAATATAAAATTTAATTTATTGATTATTTTTCATTGCCACTTAAATAAAAATCTATGAATTAATATTAAAATAAGGTTTTAGCTAATTTAAAACAATTATATTTATTATAAATTTTAATTTGCTGAAATCTTATTTTTTTTAAAAATTCAAATTATACCCTATCGGGTATATCTATATATAGGGCTGTTTAAAATGAAATTCTCAAAACATGAAAAAATAGACTTGCTGGCGATAATGATTTCAGCCATAAGTTTAATTGCAAGTTTCATTCTATCCATAGATTATCTATCTTGGATTGCAGTAATTTTATGTGGAATTCCAATTTTTAAGGAATGTGCGGAAGGACTTATTACGGAATTTGATATAAAAGCAGATTTACTGGTTTCAATAGCCATTGTTGCATCAATAATAATCGGAGAGGTATTTGCTGCCGGCGAAATAGCAACAATCATGGCTATCGGTGGATTTTTAGAAGAATATACTGTATCCAAAACCCAAGGAAGAATCAAAGAACTGGTGAATATGACTCCACAAGTTGCAGTAAGAATTAGAAATGGAAAAGAAGAAAGAATACTAGCTTCGGAAGTTCAAATTGGAGATATCCTAAAAGTGCTTCCTGGAGAAAGCATTCCAACCGACGGCAGAATAATCAATGGTGAAACCTCAATTGACCAGTCCACATTGACTGGAGAATCCATACCTGTTGATAAAAAAGCCAATGATGATGTATACAGTGGAACAATCAATCTTTACGGTTCATTTACAATGGAAACCAAAAAAGTAAGTGATGACAGTTCTCTTCAAAAATTAATCAAATTGGTCGAATCATCATCTCCCGAAAATGCCAATGTAGTTCGCCAAGCTGACAAATGGGCAACATTTGTTGTTGCAATAGCTTTTACAGCTGCAATCTTGACATATCTGTATACATTCGAAATTGCACGATCAGTGACAATTCTCGTTGTATTTTGCCCATGTGCACTTGTTTTAGCCACACCTACAGCAATTATGGCTGCAATTGGAAACCTGACCAAATACGGTATCCTAGTAAAGGATGGAGCATCAATAGAGGAATTGGCAAGAACTGATGAATTGGTATTCGATAAAACCGGAACATTAACATACGGCACCCCCGAAGTTGTTGACATTATTTCCAACAACCCTAAAAAAATGATGAGAATGCTTGCATCACTCGAATCAAAATCAGAGCATCCCATAGCAAAGGCAATTGTAAAATATTATGATAATGCAGAGGAATTATTGGATATTGAAGATTTCACAATGCATATCGGCAAAGGCGTAACCGGAATCATCAACGGTTCAAAAGTGATTGCAGGAAATATAAATTTAATGGAATCTGAAAACATTGACTTGAAAGATTACAAAAGCGAAAGCAGTGATATTACCATATTTGTTGCAGAGAACGGCAGACTAATCGGGAACGTATTGCTTGCAGATACCCTGCGGGAAAATTCAAAGGAAACCATAAGAAATCTAAAGAAACTTCGAATCAAAACAACACTCCTTACAGGAGACAACGAAAAAACTGCAAGACACATTGCAAAAGAGGTTAAAGTTAGAAACGTTAAATTCAACTGTCTGCCGGAAGACAAAACAAATTACATTAGAGGAGAACAAATGCTTGGACATAATATTGCCATGATTGGGGATGGAGTAAATGATGCTCCTTCACTTAAAAAGGCCAATGTTGGAATAGCTATGGGAAAAATTGGTAGTGAAATAAGTGTTGAGGCTGCCAATATTACTTTAATAAATGACAATGTTGGAGACATACCTCATTTGATTGGTATTGCCAGAAAAACTGTCAGAACAATCAATATAAGCATAGCGTTTGCCCTAACTTCAAATGTTGTTGCAATGGCATTGGCAATACTTGGAATCCTAAATCCAATTGAAGGTGCCCTGATTCACAACATCGGATCTGTAGCGGTAATAACCTATTCATCTACGCTTATCAAGTACAGAATGTCAAAAAGGGATTATAAGCAATCAAAAAAAGTAGCAATTAGTAAAAAAATCAACATGGCAATGAATTAGGATTAATGAAAATTACTTCATAACTTGGTTATGGATTAAATATTGCACTGCAAATTTCCAAAAATTATCGGCATCAAAAAAAGTTTTTAATGAATTAGAAACATATAGTATAATATTATAAAATCGGATGAGAGTTATGAATATTGGAAAATTAGTTGGAAATACACCAATGATACAAATTGATTATGAATACGAAGGAAAGAAAGGTAGCATTTATACCAAACTTGAGTTCTACAATTATTCAGGAAGCATTAAAGATAGAATCGCATTATATATCATTCAAAAAGAAAGAGAAAATGGAAATCTAAAAGACGGTCAGGCAATTGTTGAAGTCACAAGCGGAAATACTGGAATTGCATTCAGTGCCATTGGCGCTCTTTACGGTCATGATGTCCATATTTTCATGCCAGATTGGGTTTCTCTTGAGAGAAGAAAACTGATTGAAATGTATGGTGCCCACGTCCATCTTATATCCAAAGAGGAAGGCGGTTTCAAAAGAGGTCTTGAACTAGCCGAAGAGTTTGCAAATGAAACAGGCGCATACAGACCACTCCAGTTTGACAATGAATTAAATGTTGAAGCCCAATATAAAACAACCGGTCAGGAAATTCTTGATGATGTTCCTGACGTTAATGCTTTCGTTTCAGGTATCGGAACCGGAGGGACATTGATGGGTATTGGAAAAAGATTGAAAGACAACAACCCCGACTCCAAAGTTTTCGCTCTCGAACCATCCACATTATCCATTCTTAAAATGGGAATGGAAGAAGGCAGCCATATGATTGAGGGAATTGGAGATGACTTTATTCCAGGCATTGTTGATGAGGATTTGATTGATGATATTGTTTTGATTCATGACTGTGATGCAATAAACATGTCAAAAAGAATAGCCAATGAATTCGGTTTGGGAATCGGCATTTCCAGTGGTGCGAATTTCCTTGCAAGCGTCATAATGGACAATGAAGATTTAAAAATTGCAACTGTTTTTCCAGATGACAACAAAAAATACATAACTACAAGACTATCCGAAAAAATCGATGACAATCCCGAATTGATTTCCAATAGTATTAAGCTTCTTGATTTTAAAGTGATTTAACATGAATATACAAAAAGCTGAAATGGATGATTTACCTGCAATTATGGCCATCTACAAATCAGCACAGGATTTCATGATAAAAACAGGCAATCCCACCCAATGGGGCCATTCTTATCCAACCAGAGATTTGGTTAAAAAGGATATCTGCAAAAGGATCTGTTATTTGATATGTGATGATGATTCTCCCCATGGAGTATTTGCACTCTTCAACAAAGCTGAGCCAACCTACCAATACATTGAAAATGGAAATTGGCTGAACGAAGATGAATATATTACATTGCATCGCATTGCAAGTGATGGCAAGCTTAAGGGAATCTTCAATTTTTTGATTGAATATTGTAAGAACATTTCAAACAATATTCGAATCGACACCCATCCGAACAATCATATTATGCAAAATCAGATTGAAAAAAATGATTTCAAGAAATGCGGAACAATATATGTTGCGGATGGATCTGCTAGAATAGCTTACCAATGGTCCAAAAACCATGAGTAAGACTTATTTTTCCAAGACTGCAATATAGTCCATCCTATTTCTTATATTTGGAATCCATGTGAATAGCCTGAATATTGGCTTGTAGACATTCGCCCCATCAAATAGATTCACATCCCTTATCCAATTGAAAGCAGAATTTAATTTTGTCAACTCATTACCTTTTTTAACTCCCCATGTAAATTTAGAATCAGTTTCTTCAACGGATATTTCCTTAACGTTTTCAACAGAAGTTGGCGGCATGATTTCGACAAAAATTGTGCAATTCTTGAAGTTTTCATCAATGATATTCAGGATATCAGACACATCGCCCTGATTCAGATACATAGTCAGACCTTCAATGATGAACAGCACATCGCCATCAGCCTTGATTTTACTTGCCCATTCTGGATCCATCGCCGAGTAGGCCAATGTTGTTACCCTATCTGTATCTTCTATGTAGTTCAATCTGAATTTTGCTGAATTTTCCAAATCGACATTATACCATCTGATTTGACCATTATCCAATCGGTTGAATCTTGTATCCATTCCTGATGCAATATTGATTATTGTACAGTTTGGATGCTGTGATATATACTCTGACACCATATCATCCAAAACAATTGTTCTTGAAATTACTCCCAGTTGCATCTTTCTGTCTTTATCTGCCATTGTGAAGTCATAGTCTATTTGTGAGATGACCTCAATAGCTTTTGAATCATAAAACTTATGATTCTTTTGTCTGGAATGCTTTGCTTTTGTGTAGATTGTCAAAAGCATTGTTTTTTCTACTCCTTCTAAATTCATTCATTTTACCTCGTTTTTTTATTATATATTCTAATATTGTTGAAGGAATATATAAATTTTTAGGTATACCTAAATTTTATACTATACATTTAAATATAATGAATTTTTTTAAAAAAAAATTGATTCCAAATTAATTAAAATCAATGCAAAAAAAAGAAAAAACATATTTACAAAAGAAATGAAAATATACCTGGAATTCAGAATGAAAACTGTCATTCAAACATATATTAAATCCACAAATCACTTTCAATCATTTTCAGAAATCTACCTAAGTAAAATAAGATTACTCCAAGATTGATATTGAATAGAAATGATAGTTTTAGTAGAAACAACTAATTAGAACAGCAGAAATTCAAGAAATAATTATTCTTTTATTCCATTAAATATTATATTTATATATTCCTGAAAATACTGTTCTGTTTCCACACTTGGAGTTTTATTGTAGACTTTCCACAAAACGATAGACTGGAATGTTACTCCAAAACACATTATTGACAATGCCCTTGGATTAATATCCTTGATTTCACCTTTTTGAATCTGCAATTTAAAAAATTCTTCAATATTATCAAGAATAACATCATTTATTTGTGAAATTAAACGTTTTCTGTCTGAAATTTCTCCCCCTTCTTCCATAGCAACTTTAAGTACACTGAATTCCTCATCAGAAAGGTTTAAAAGTCCAAAAAAGTTATCTTTAAGATATTGCTCGATGCTTATATCCTCATCAAAGCTGAATATTTCTTCCATTTTGTTTAAAAACAATTCCATATAATGATCTTTGGTAATATCTACCAGATTCTGCTTGTTATTGAACTTTCTGAATATAGTTACTTCATTAACACCGGCTTCAGCTGCAATCTTTTTAGTTGTTACCTTATCAATACCATCCTTTCGAATAAGCCTAAATGTAGCTGAAATGATTTTATCCTCAGTACTTTCAGTCTGAATATTCATAATTATAAATATTAATCATATATAATTTAAAGTTGTCTATTTTAAATTGAATTTAGATTACTGCCTGAATTGCATCATACAATAAGTATAAGGCTCCAAAAATCACCAGTACAGCAAATATTTTAGGAATATGCCTTGTTTTTGATATCAGCCTTTCCAAATTAATTTTTGAAATGAAGAGACTTAATATGAATAATGTTAAAGCAAAACCCATACAATAGATAATTATGTTTAAAACAGCATAGGTCGGACTGCTTGAACTTATAAGCAATGAGATTAATGAAATCAGATATCCACTATAGCATGGTGCCCATGCAACCGATGTCAAAATACCCATAATATATGATGAAAACAGACCATCACCATTTATTTGAGGAATTGCTTTAAATCCCATCGAATAATCAAAAAACATCAAAATACCAATAATCAACAAAATAATTGAAGATATAATCCTTATCGGAACAATATACGAATATAGAATTGATGTGAAAAAACCTGTCAAAAATATTATAATAACAAAAATTGTCAACAAACCGCCGACAAACGATATCAGGTCAAGCTTAGAGCGGGATTTCAGACTAACGCTTACAAAAATAGGCAATATCGGCAATATACATGGGGACAATATTGATATTACTCCCGAAGTAAAGGAAATTAGGGGAAGAACTTCCATCTAAATCTCCTTAATCAAATTTAAAAATTCACCAGCGGAAACGTAACCTTCAATCCTTTGAACTTCATTTCCTTTGGAATCTAAGAATACACAAGTCGGAGTTCCCATAACTTTATATTTTGAAGCTATTTGTGGCTGTTTTGTAATATCAATGTCTACAACAATGAAATCCTTTTCCAATTGCTTTTGAACATTCGCATTGGATAAAACATCCTTTTTCAACAAATCACAATAATAACAGCTATCCTGGTCAAAGATCAATAAGACAGTTTTATTTTGAACTCCTGCATCATTTAATGCTTGAGTGAAATTTGTTGTGCTGTTTAAACCATCTACAATTGGTGAATCAGCACTGAAAACTGCAGATACTGATACAAATGCCATTAAAATCAAGATAGCTAAACCGATAGTTTTATAATTCATGCAGATAATTATGAAAAAACTCATAAATTAATGTTTTTATGAATAATTGTTTACATTAGAATCATATTTATATAATTTTATCTTAAATACTATCATGAAAGATTTATTTGATTACTGTGAATTTGGAGATTTGAAGCTTAACAGCAGAATTGTCAGAACAGGTTTGTGGGAGTCTGAAAGAGAAAAATCAGGTAATTTGACTCCTGAAATATATAACCGATACGAAAATATTGCAGCCAGCGGTGTTGGATTGATAATTACCGAATTATACTCCCTATATCCGAGAGACGTTTTTTCAAAATATTCTAATACCGTTAACTATACTCAATTTGTACGTGAAGCGCGTGACCTGACAGATTTGGTGCACGTTTATGACGTTCCTATTTTTGCCCAATTGGGTTTTGTACAATTCAACAAGAAAACCGAGCAGAATATGAAAATTGATGACATATCAATAGAAGACATTAGAAAGATTCAAACAGACATGATTATCGCCGCCCAAAAATTCGATTATGCAGGATTTGACGGCATTCAAATAGGTCTTGGGAACTACTATTTCCTGTCCAGATTCATAAATCCCAATTTCAATTCCCGTAGCGACAGATACGGAGGAAGTACATTAAGCCGTTTGAAAATCGTTTTGGAAATAATTAAAGTGATTAAAGAGACTACAGAACTTCATATAAACTGTCGTTTAAATGCATTTGACGGAACAACAAATGGAATGACCTTGGATGAGACAATTGTAGTTGCTAAAATTCTTGAAAAATATGGTGTTGATTCACTTCAGATAACACGTCCACGTTCACCGCAATTTTTCACACGGGAAAACAAGGAGAAAAATCCGTTGGTTGAAGCAAGTGAAAAAATAATCAAAAATGTTGATATTCCAGTTATTCTAGGTGGTGGAGCCACTACCCAAAAACAGATTAATGATATTTTAAATTCAACTGATATTAACTACATTTCAATGCAAAGACCATTTGTGGCTGATCCTAGCTTTTTGGTTGAATGGCAAATTGAGGGTAATGGTGAGAGTAAATGCAAAACATGCAATAACTGTTACTGGAAAAAAACATCCACATGTTTTATTAACAGACCCGCAAAATGGGATGTGCAATCAGACATTTCATCCCATTAAACCATTTTTTCGATTTCCTTAAGATTTTCTTCAATGAATTGCTTATATTTTGGGTTTGCTAAGATCTTATATTGTTTTTTATTGGTCCTTTCATGTGCTTCTTTCATAATGAGTTGTAATTCATCAATATCACTATTCAAGACAGCATGCAATTTGTTCCTTTTGTTGTCATCCATGCGATTCAAAAAGGACTCTATTTTAGATTCAAACTTGGAAACCAAATTAGTATTTTTTTTGGCCCATCTTTCTAGTAAAAATGAAGGAGTTAATGTGAAAAATTTTTCATACTGTCTAACATCATCATAAGTAATTTTTTCTTCACTCATAATTTCACCTAAATATATTCTTTTTGATATGATAATATAAAAGCTTTCGCTTTTTTTGGTCTTGTTGAAATCCTTTTTTAAATTTTTGTTGAAAGATCAATATTATAAACTAATGTTTTGAGTCTTGTTTCTTTATTTTGTAAACGTGTGC
>NZ_OMWD01000010.1 GCF_900314695.1 uncultured Methanobrevibacter sp.
ACATATATCCGGCTAATAAAAGAAATACTAATTTCACATCAAGAAATCACATCGATGTGAAATTTCAAGTGAAAAAAATTCTAGGATTTCAACATTGCCATTTCCCAAATCGTTTCAATCTAAAAAAATAATCTAGCGATGTTGAATGGTTGTAAATATATAACTACTGAACCTTGAATTGAGTTCAGATTAAAAAAAAAAGAAGGAGACATTATCAAAAGTCATCCACAACAAAGGATTGAAATTAATGCCATTTTTCCTCAATGAAATTTAAACAAAATCAACTCTATAAGCTAACTAAAATTTAAAAATGTTTAAAGCAAGTACTGGTTTTTTTAGAGTAGCAGTTATTGCAGCTTTGGCAAATTGAAACTCCCCCACCATTGGCTTTCCAATCGGCTAAAAAGTCAGCCTGGGCCACAAATGGCTTGGACATTGACATTAACTCAACTTCAGTATTATTCAAAACATCATTCATAGATTTCATGTCCCTTAGAGATCCCCCTAAAATTACAGGAATGTCAATTTCATCAATTAATTTGTCAACATAAACTAAAAACGGATTTTTTTCATTCCCATCATAAAGATAAGAAATTGTACGTGCAGTCAATTGAATACTATCTGCACCCGCTTTTTCAAGTTCCTTTGCAACTTTCAGACTTTCTTCAGCAGTCATTCCATCTTTTCTAACATCCCACGGATTAATCCTAACACTCACATGCATATCCATTGTTTTTTTAATTACTTTAATGATTTCTGATGCAACCCTTACGCGATTCTCAGTATTTCCACCATATTGGTCTTCTCTTTGATTGAAATAAGGATTTATGAAACGTGCCAGATAAAAATTATTTCCCATGTCGATTTGAATTCCATCAAAACCTGCGAACGAGAATTTTTTAGCCGCCATTATTACTTCAGATTGCAATTTCCTAATTCCTTCAATTGTCAGGTCATTTGGTTCAGCTTTTTGATTGTCACCATCATCATAGTAAAAGAATGCCAATTGTCCAAGAATAGGAACATCATGATTATGGCAAATATCGGTTATCATCTTATAATCTTTTACAAAACCCACATAATTTAAATTTGCGGAGTATGATGCGAAACGGTCTTTGTAATCAAGCGCAAACATTTCAGATATTATCAAACCTGCACCGCTACCTGCAATTTTTTCATACCTATCATAAATAGCCGGAGAAAGAAATCCCCCTTCTTCTGTTTCAGTTTCCCAAGTTCCGGTTCTGACAATTCTACTATTAAGTTTTAAATCTCCAAATTGACATTCATCAAAAATATCCTTCATAATAATCCCACAAATAACTACTTCTTTATATTATATAATTTTAAAAAGTATATAAAAACATTAGTAAGTTTAAAATTACTGAAAAAAGCAAAAAAAAAGAGTAAAAAAAGGTAATCTATTGGATTACCATTAATGTATCGCCTGCACTAACTGCATCTCCAGGCTCTATAAAGATTTCTTTTACAACACCATCCACTTCAGACTGAATGTCATTTTCCATCTTCATAGCTTCAATGACACAGATAGTGGACCCTTTTGTAACTTTATCCCCAACATTAACATTGAGTTTAATTACCATACCCTGCATGGATGAAGTGACTCCACCTTCAACTGGTTTGAAGTTTCCTGAATCGGTTTCTTCAATTTCCATAAATCCGGTAGGCATGATTTTAACTTCAAATACATCCCCATCAACTTCAACATTATATTGAGTTGGAATTCCGATTGCATCATTTTCATCCATTAAAGAAGGTGCTTTAAGTTCTTCCTCTTCAGCTTCTCCTTTAAGGAATTTAGGAGCTATCGGTGGGTATAATGCATAAGTTAATGCATCTTCATCAGATTTGACAAATCCTTCCTTTTCACCTTCAGATTTGAATTTATCAAATTCAGGTTCCAATAAATCTGCAGGTCTGCAAGTAATAACTTCTTCGTCACCTATGATTCTTTTAGATATTTTTTCATCTACAGGTGCTGGAGGTTTACCATACATTCCTTTCATATATTCTTTAACTTCGTTAGATACTGTTTTGTATCTTTCTCCACCTAATACATTCATTACGGATTGAATACCTACAATTTGACTTGTCGGAGTTACAAGAGGTGGATATCCCATATCTTTTCTAACACGAGGCATTTCTTCCAATACATCATTGTATCTGTCAAGAGCATTTTGCTCTTTAAGTTGTGAAATGAGGTTTGAAAGCATTCCACCAGGAATTTGGTACAACAACACTTCAGCATCAATACTTTCAGAAATCGGATCTAAAATACCAGCGTATTTTTCTTTAATATCATCGAAGTATTTTTTAATGTGAGTTAATAATTTTAAGTCAAGACCAGTGTCGAAATCTGTGCCTTGCAATGCAGCAACCATACTTTCAGTAGGTGGTTGGCTTGTTCCCCAAGAGAGAGGTGAAATAGCAGTGTCTAAAACATCAACTCCCGCTTGACAAGCTGCATAATAACTAATAGGAGTCATACCACTGGTACAATGACAATGCAAATCTACAAGCAAATCAGTTTCTTCTTTTAGAGCTGAAACTAAATCATAAGCAGCTGAAGGAGTAATTAAACCAGCCATATCTTTAATAGCTACAGAATCACAATCAAGAGCCTCAAGATTTTTAGCCAATTCTACAAAATCATCCAAAGTATGTACTGGACTAATAGTATAACTAATTGTACCTTGAACATGTGCTCCTTGGTCTTTAGCAACCTTAATTGCTTTTTCCATATTTCTAATATCGTTTAAAGCATCGAAAACCCTGAAAATATCCACACCATTTTCATAAGATTTTTCAACGAATTTTGTTACAACATCATCAGGATAATGTTTATAACCCACCAAATTTTGCCCTCTTAAAAGCATTTGGATTGGTGTTCTGTTAAATTCAGATTTCAATTGTCTTAATCTATCCCACGGGTCTTCATTCAAATATCTAATACATGTATCAAAAGTAGCTCCACCCCAGGCTTCTACTGAAAAATAACCTACTTTATCCATTTCTTCTGCAATAGGAATCATGTCCCTAGTTCTCATCCTGGTAGCGAGTAAAGATTGATGAGCATCACGAAGAGCTGTTTCTGTAAATCTTACTTTTGCCATTAAATTACACCTCTTTTAATATTTATTTAAAAATAATCAATAATAATCCAACTATAATATATGTTTTTTGTATTATATAAATTTATTATATTAAATATTAAAAAAAAGGCAAAAACAAGAGTTGAAATAAAAAAAGAATTAAATAAAAAAAAAGTGAAAAAATGAAAAATTATCTTTCTAATTCGCCAGAAATGAATTTTTCAACATTTTCATATGCTTCATCATCAGTGTATTGAATAGGAGGGTGTTTCATTGTATATGAAGAAATAGAAATTAATTGTCCACCAATACCTCTTTCTAAACCAATTTTACAACACCTTACAGCATCAATTACACATCCTGCAGAATTTGGAGAATCTTCTACACTTAATCTGAGTTCAATATTCATTGGAACATCACCAAATGTACGTCCTTCCATTCTGAGGAAACATAATTTATTATCGTTTTGCCATGGGACATAATCACTTGGACCTATGTGAATATCACGATCATCCATTCTTTGAGTTAAAACTGACTGAACAGCCTCTGTTTTAGATTCTTTTTTAGAGTCTAATCTGTCCCTATTTAACATATTAAGAAAATCAGTGTTACCACCAGTATTTATTTGATAGGTCTTATCTAATTTTACACCCCTATCCATGAATAAATTAGCTAGTGTTCTGTGAGTGATAGTAGCACCAATTTGAGCTTTAATATCATCTCCAACAATAGGAATTCCTTTTTCTTTGAATTTTGCATCCCATTCATCATCACTAACAATAAATACAGGCATACAATTGACATAAGCGACATCTGCATCAAGAGCACATTGTGCATAGTATCTTGCTGCTTCTTCAGAACCCACAGGCAAATAATTTACCAATATTTCAGCACCGCTTTCTTTTAAAACACTTACTACATCTACAGGCTCCTCATCACTTACAACAAATGTGTATTCATCATCATAATTAGACATATGATCTGCAACACCATCTAAAACATGACCCATGCTAACTTTAACATCATATTTTGGAATGTCTTTTTGGAAAACAGTAGTACAATTAGGTTTCGCAAAAATTGCTTCATCAATTGTTTTTCCTACTTTTCTTGCATCAACATCAAAAGCCGCAACGACTTCAATATCACTAGGTTCATATCCTCCAATATCCCAATGCATAAGTCCTATTGCATCTTCTGGTTTTTTACCATCATAATAATGAATTCCTTGGATAAGGGAACTTGCACAATTACCAATTCCAACAATAGCTATCTTAATTTTATTCAAATATAACACCAGCTAAATAATTTAATTTGAGTATAATTTTTATTAAATAAAATACTAATATTATGTATATAATAAAATTATATAAAAGTATGCTTTATTTAATACAATTTAAAAAAAATAATAAAAAAATAAATGATTATTATTCTTACGAGAGATAATATGAATCCCTATATTGAAATTATAAGACCAGGCAATGCAATTATGAGTGCAATTGTCATAATTTTAGTTGCAATTATTGATAGAAGCTTTAATTTGCCAATATTTCTTGCAATGCTTGCAGTATTTTTTGAAACTGCTGCTGGAAATGTAATCAATGACTATTTCGATTACCATATCGATTTGATAAATAAGCCTGAAAGACCTATTCCTTCCGGACGAATATCTCTAAAAAATGGGAAAAACTATGGATACCTATTATTTATTCTTGGTACAATCTGCGGTTTTCTAATAAGTTACTTGACCAATAACTGGATTCCATTTTTGATTGTTTTACTGGCTGATGTTGTGCTTTATCTGTACGCTTACAAATTAAAGTCAACACCATTGATTGGAAACCTTGCAGTAGGATTTATGACTGGATTTGGATTTGTATTTGGAGGATTTACATTAAACCATGAAAGCATAATAATCACATCCATATTCTTAGGATTTTTTGCATTTGTCATGACAACTGCACGGGAACTTGTAAAGGATATTGAAGATATGGAAGGAGACAAGTTAGAGGGTGCAAAAACACTGCCAATATTATATGGAGAAAGAATAACTTCAATTTTGGCATTCATACTAATTATCATTGATTGTGCTTTATGCCCATTGCTATACTATGTCAATATCTTCGGTTTATATTATCTTATAGTTATAGCCATTGCAGTTCTGCTATTCCTATACTCCGCATTTTTAATAATTAAAAATCAGGATAAAACCACAGCAGCCAAAGTCTCAAAATATCTAAAAATTGGAATGCTGATTGCATTTGTGGCTTTTATATTCGGATCATTTTAATGAGGTATCAAAATGAATTTACAGGAACATAAAAAGGATATACTCGCAATATCATCCCTATTAATAATCGTGACTGCAATAACGTTATTGCTTCTAAATATTGATTTGAAAGTCGGAGTTTACTATGTCAGAGACGTATTCTTCTATTTGAACAATGCATTGTTTTATGCCGGCTATGATACTGGATTAGCAAATACACGAGGATTATCTCCTTTAATTCCAATGATAACCTCAATCTTTTTTAGAATGGGATTCATATCCGATGGAACAATAATCATTGTAAGTAGCGTATTTTACATATTTTCGGCTTTGGGAATGTATTTTTTACTAAGGCTAAGATTTGACGAAGTTTTAAGTTTTACAGGATCAATGATTTTATCAACATTTCCGCTGATTATTGTATGGGTTACAAAAGGAATGCTTGATATACCTGGATTGTGCTTTTCAATCTGGTCCGTTTACTTCATGCTTTTAGCATTCCGGAAAAATACGAAATATTTCTACATTGCATTCCCATTAGTTGCCCTTGGATTTTTCACAAGATTTACGGTAGTCTTAATGATACCCGTACTTTTGATTCAATTTTTCATGGTCAAAAAACCTATCACTTACATTAAAGAGAATTTAAAAGACATTCTCATTGGAGTAGGTTTTGGAGCATTGGTTTTTGCAATATTCATTGGAATTTATCAATATCTAAACATTGGAATGTTTTTCTTAAGCCAAGGCCAGGACATTTCAGCTTCAACTCATGCAGTCATTGATACAACATACAACAACATCTTTTATTATAAAGACAACTTTTTAATTTATATGGGAGCCAATCATTTCATTCCATATTCCCTCAAACCAGGAGCATTTAACATCTCCCAAATGCAATGGATTGGAGGACACCCATCAAGAATATCATACCTATTCCTAACCATATTAATTGTTGGAGCAATAATATATCTGACAAAATTATTCAGCTCCCAGAATAGAGAAATAATGAAAAATAAGAAAAATATGATATGCCTTGCGATTTTTATCGTAGGAACAGTAATATTCCAGTTAACATTTATCAAAATTTCAATTGTTCTTTCAATAATAATTATTTCATTAGCCCTTTTAGCTCTTTATAGAGGATTATATAAAACAGACATGGATGATTTTCCACTGGATTTTATAATGATTTACTGGTTTGTAGTCAATTTATCATTCTTTACCTACCATCACATAAAAGTGGACAGATATTTCATACCGATGTTTCCAGCCATCGTGTATTACATAATTTTATCATTAGCATTAATATTTGACAAATTGAAATCCATCAGATACATGGACAAGATTAAGGTGATAGCTCCGATTGCACTGATTTGCATAATACTGTTATGTACAGGAATTTATGCAATGGGAAATTCACCGCACACCTTTGACAATCAGATGCATCCAAACTTTGAAAGTGCAGCATCCGAAGAAAAGGCGGTGGGTGAATGGTTAGTAAATCACGACCCCCAATATATGAATAAAACAATTTGGGCAGATCGTGGTGGAGACATGTCATTTATACTGAAAATGCAGATAGACTCATACGAAAAACAATCTAATGAAACAAACTTCACGGACGAAATGGTTAAAAATAATGTTGATTACTTCATTGCCAAAGATAATAAGACAATCAAAGAACCATTTACAAAGATATACCAAAACGGAGATGTTTATTTATATTCAAATAAAAATAAATAAAAATAAGTAATTAACTGATGAAAATAAGGAAAAATTTAAATAATAATATTGCATCAAAAATTACCTTACTTTAGAAACATATATAATAAAAAAAATAAAAAAGTAATATCATAACAAGTAATTATAAAGAGGATAATATGAAAGTTGTATGCTGTAAGAACTGTGGTGCGAAATACCAACTCGATGATAACGACGACATTACTACATTCGAGTGTTCTTCATGTGCAGGAGAGTTAGAATATTTAGAAGAGTATTCTGATGATAGCAAAAAATCCCGTTCATCTTTTATAGATTCATTCAGATATGATAATTCATATATTGTCCAATGTGAGGATTGTGGATTAAAATATAAAATTAAAAGTAGCGATAGCATACTTGATTATGAATGTGATAGTTGCGGAGGTTCTTTAAGATATCTTGATGATGATATGAATAAGGAACTGGACAATTATCTAAAAGAAAGGAAAAAAGAAGCTGCTAAATTCAGAGAAGAATCTAAATCAAAGTCTAATGATTCAACACCTGAAGAAACAAAAACAGAAGATAACCTATCCTTAAAATCATTTACTAATAAACTAGAAAACTTCTTCTCAGAAGAACATATGTTAGAAATAGCTGATGATGAGAAAAAACAGCAAGAACAAGAAAAAGAAAAGGAACAAGCTGTTAGAACTGCTAGAACAACCATACCTCAAGCAGTCATGACCAAATTTGGAAAAGAATTTGCGGTTCCAAAAACAAATGATTATAACATCATGAAAAACTTCCTTAAAGAGGAATTCATGAAAGGAATCAACGAAACTTATCCAAAAATTGAAGAAAGCAAATCTAATGGGTCTTTTGGAAGTTTAATAGATAAAATTAGTATTAAAGAACCCGATGAAAGTGCTGAAGAATCAAATATTTCATTTATTGAAAATGGCGGACCTGAATTTAACATGCCGGATATGGATCCGAATACAACAATTCTTGCCATAGGTGCAGTCATATTTATATTAAGTGTAATTGAGATTCTCATTATCAACAGTGGAATTGGTATATTTACATTAATTATTGGCGTGGTTATCTTAATTTATGGATTTTATAAAACTCGTGATGTAAAAGAAGTAGAAGAAAGAACAAGAATTATTAGAGAACATTTATTAACCCTTCCTGATGATTACTATGTCTTCTACAATGTTAAAACCCCAACTTCATCATCCAGTATAAACCATTTAGTTGTTGGTCCAACTGGAATCTATGCACTTCTCTCACAAAAATACAATCCAAAACTCAGGTTAGAATCAGAAAATGAAAACTTGAACATGATTGGATCCAGTGAATTAGATGAAGACAAAATTGAAGAAGTAACCACTTCAGAAAACAAGAGCAAATTCAGGTATACAACTAAGCAAGCTAAATTTTCACAAGACAATAAAATTAAGCAAAAATCATTGAGTTTAGGTGAAGATTTAATTAATTTCCTTAACGATAACAATATCAAAAACTGTTTTGTTGAACCTTTAGTCGGATTTATCAACAATGAAGTTGTTGTAATCAATATGCCACTAACTGATGAGGACTTGTTTGTTGAAGAACTTTTAAATAAAATCGAAACAGGCACAATAAAATTGGATAGTGAAACAATTGACAAATGCGCTGTTTTAATTAACAAATATTCTGCAGATTGTTCTGCAGAAATTTAATTTCTTTTTTTATTATTATTTTAAAATCACTTAAAAAAAATATCATATTTATATACTAAAAATCTAAATTAAATTATATAAATAAAATGGAGATTGAAAAAATGGCAGATATTACAATAGATATGGAAAAATGTGACCACTGCGGTGATTGTAGCGATGTTTGTCCTATGGAAGTTTTAGTACTTAAAGACGGCAAAATAACTATTAATGACCCTGATGAATGCAGTTACTGTGAAACATGTGTTGACATGTGCCCTAACGAATGCATTACAATAGAATAGGTCAAATATTTAAAAAAAAACACCACATCACCAACATCATTGCAACATTTCAAAATCAATTAAAGTATCTTCCAAAATATCAACAGTTGCAACTTTTCCAATAACATCACCAACATCGGTTGGAGATATGCCAGTTCCTGGCCTTTTAAATGCAATATCTGATTTTTCGATTACTTTACCCTTAGCAATATCTTTTTTAGCCACAACAGATCTTCTTATTTCTTTTCTTGTAGCAGATTCACAAATCAAAGGTTGTTTATTGATGCGACCGCTAATTTTAGATAGGAAGTTTAAATTATCTTTAAATTTTAAAACATCATCAACATCCATTGCATGAGCATGGTCATTGCCCGGTAAAGTCTTATCTAGAGTGAAATGCTTTTCCAAAATTACTGCACCATAATTATATGCTGTTGTTAAAATCATCATGTTTTCATCGGATTTTGTATGGTCAGAGTACCCAATTTCATAATCAGGGAAATTTTTGGCTAAATCTTTAATCATTAAGAGATTTGCATCCTCATAAAATGTAGGATGTGATAAAACACAATGCAAAATAGCTATATCTACAGTAGAAACCTCTTCAATTGCATCAATTGCATCTTTAATTTCTTTCAAAGTCGATGCTCCTGTTGAAAGCAATATCGGCTTATTCTTACTTGCAATATACTCAATGAATGGGATATTTGTTATGTCTGAAGAGGATATGGCATAAACATCCATAAACTCATCCAAATAATCAACAGCTTCAAAATCATAAGGTGTTGACAAAAACATGATTCCAACATCATTACAATAATCAGATAACTGTTTGAAATCATCACGACCAAATTTATCGAATTTTTTAAACAATTCAAACTGAGAATCAATTGGTTCGTCAGACAAATCCCAATAAGCAGGAGCATTTTGAGATATTATATTTTTCAAACTGTATGACTGAAACATTACTGCATCAACACCGCATGACTTTGCCTCATCAATCATAAGCTTTGCGGCATCAATGTCTGAAATCCCTTCTTTTTGAGCAATGTCAAAGAAATTAAATCCAATATCTGCGATTAAAAATGGTCTTTTATTAAAAATATTCAAATGAACACCTATTTACGTAATTTAAACCTTCTATATTCAGCTTTAATAGTTGATGAAATATTATCAAATCCATTTTTCAAATCAATGGAGAGCATTCTTTTATTCATTTCAATTCTTTGATCAAAATTATTTACAAGACTCACAAATTGCTCGCCAATTTCCGTCTCGTCAACATTCACCCCAAGACCCAAGTTGATAAATCCAGCTGCTTCACTGCAAAAGACATGAGTAAGTTCCCTTTCATCCCGACTTAAGCAAATTGTTGGAACACCCAATGAACAGATATCATATGTTGTTTTTCCAGCGGAAGTAAAAATAATGTCTGCTTTAAAAATGAATTCGCTTATATCTGATACGTTAGTATAAACCTGAATGGCAGGATTTGATTCAATTTTAGATACAAACTCTTCTTTATTAGGATAATCCAATCCCAAAATAATGTTTATTCTACCTTGATAATTAGTAGCCAAAATAGAATTCAATACCTTTCCGGTTAAGTTGTCCAAATCGCTTCCATCGAAAAATATCAATACATTTCTTACTTCATCAGTGATTATTTTTTGAGGTTGGAAATAGAATTCTTCCTTCAAGATATAATATTTATAACCTGAAAATATATTTTTTTGAGAGGAATCATGCTCATAGAGTGAATCAAATACAACATCGGCAAATTCACTGCCAACACCCAAATCTTCAAAGTTAACAACGAAATAACCTTCATTTTTTAATTTAAGAATATATTCCGAAGATGTGTCTAAAATATCATTAACAACAATTTGAGTATGGAATCTTCGTAATTTTTCAAATAACTCATCTTCACCATCGTAAACATCAAAAGGATAATTATATTTCTTTAAAATATCAATACCTAATGGATGATTCTCATCAATTAAAAATAGGATATCATGGAAAACGAATTTTGAAGCCATAGATAAGCATCTGTCAATATGTCCTGTTCCAATTTCTTCATATGCATTTACAATAATCGCAACCCTTTTCTTTTGAAGGTAATTTTCAGCAACTATCCAATCTTCCTTATTAACAATGTCGATACTTTCTTCCCTTGATAATTCAACCAAATCAATATTGGTTCCCAAACGTGAATCTTCATGTACAAATGACCTACGAGTAGCTAATATAGCTCCAGTTTCCTTAAATGACTTTGGCAACAACTCTTTTTCAACTCTTTTAATGTATAATGGGAAATATCTCTTGTTATCCTCATCATATCCCCAATTTAAATGCCTATCATCTACAACAGTAACAACACTATCTATTGAGAAGTCTTCAAATTTTTCAATAGTCTTGTCCAGTGTCTGTGTTTTAAGCAACGGAGAAGTAGGCTTTAAAGTTATTACAATATCATATTCATCAAAAGTTAATTTTTCTTTTTGAATCATTGCATTGTGAACAAGCGCATCCAAAGAAACAGGTTCCTCTTCAACCAAATTAGTATATCTAATCACACTTGCGCCAAATTTTTCAGCAAGCAATGCAATTTCAGAATCATCAGTAGTAACAACAACATCATCAACATATTGGGATAGTTTAGCGGTTCTAATTGAGTAAAAAATTAATGGCCTACTGTAAAGTAAACGCATATTTTTACGAGGAATGACTTTAGAACTGCCCCGAGCCGGAATTACTACTAAAATTTTATTATTATTAAACATAACAATCCCTAGAAATTTACAACAAAATTTAATTAATACAATTAATATATTTATTATGTAATATTAAATCTTCGGTGTTAATATGAATATGAAAAACATGTCACAAGAATTATTAAAAAGAATAAAAGAATTATCCGCACCTGTGAAAATAATGCATGTATGCGGATCTCATGAACACACAATCATGGAAAACGGAATTAGAAGTTTGCTCCCGGATGAAGTTGAAATTATTGCAGGTCCAGGTTGTCCAGTTTGTGTCGTTCCATCACGTGAAATTGATGAGGCATTGGAGCTTATCGACAAGGGAGTTACAATCACAACATTTGGAGACATGCTAAGAGTTCCAGGTTCTGAAAGGTCTCTTGCTGATGCTAAAGCTGAAGGCGGCGATGTGAGAGTAGTGTATGGAATCAACAGAGCTATTGAAATAGCTGAAAAAGAAGACAACGATGTTGCATTCATATCCGCAGGTTTTGAAACAACCGCACCTACAACAGCTGCAGAATTATTAGCAAAACCTCCTGAAAATTTCTCAGTGCTTTCATGCCACAGATTAATTCCACCGGCAATTGATTTTTTAATCAATTCAGGAGAAACAAGCTTAAATGCATTAATACAGCCAGGACACGTTTGTACAATTATTGGAACAAAACCATTCGAATACTTCTCAACAGACTTTGGAATCCCACAGGCAGTAGCCGGATTCAATCCATTAGACATATTGATGTCAGTTTATATGATTCTAAGACAAATTCATAATGAAACACCGAAAATAGAAAATGAATACAAAAGGGCAGTTCGAGAAGAAGGAAATGTCATTGCCCAGGACATGATTGATCAGGTATTTGATGTTACTTCAAGAGAATGGAGAGGATTTCCAAAAATACCTAATTCAATTTTGGAAATAAAAGATGAATTCAGTGAATTCAATGCCCGTGAAAAATATGACATTGAAGTGAAAGACGTTAATGAAGCTCCTAAAGGATGCATATGTGGACCTATTTTAAGAGGACTTGCACGTCCTGAAGACTGCAAACTATTTAGAAAAGCATGCAATCCACTCCATCCAATCGGAGCATGTATGGTAAGTAAAGAAGGAACCTGCAATATTGCACATAGATATTCAAGATAGTGATAAAATGACAATAGAAGCGATTGCAGTAGATATTGATGGTACAATTACAGATGAAAAAAGACAAATTTGCATTTCTGCAATTGAAGCATTGAGAAAAGCGGAGTCAAATGGGATTCCCACCATCATCGTTACAGGAAATGTTGTAAATTATGCTTATGCAGCAGAAGTATTAATCGGATGCAGCGGAGGACTAGTTGCTGAAAATGGCGGCGTTGTTTTTAAAGAAGGAGAAAACAACAATGCCGTTGAAACAATGGTTGAAAGAGATTTTGTAACATCCGCAGAAAAACACCTGAAAGAGAAATTGGGTGAAAAATTCGACAAACATGCATCCCACGACAATATGTATCGCCTGACAGAAACCGTATTTTACAAAACTCTGGCCAGAAGCGAACTTGAAGAAGCACTGAAAGATTTTAAGTACATCGAACAATTAGAATTATACGACAGTGGATTTGCTCTCCACATTACTGATAAAAGAGTTAACAAAGGAACTTCACTTAAATATTTATGTGAAAGGAATGGAATCAACATGGATAATGTCATGGCCATTGGAGACAGCCAAAACGATGAAGACTTTTTAAAGCAGGCAGGTTATAAAATAGCTGTCGGAAATGCAGAAGATAAATTAAAACAGATAAGCACATATACCTGCGAAAATAACTTTGGTGACGGTGTAGCTGAAGCTATTGAAAAATTTGCCCTATAAGTGATAATATGATTTATGAAATAGCTGAAAAAGCAAAAAAAGAAGTTGAAAACAATTGTGATGCTTATGAAATTTATGTTGATGAATCCAAACTTATTGAACTGGATTCTAAACAGGACGAATTAAATTTTGCAAAAGAAGAAATTGAAGCAGGAATAGGAATTAGAGTAATAAAAGACAATAAGATTGGTTTTGCATTTACTTCAAACCTCAATAAAATTTCCGAAACCGCAAAACAGTCAATTGAAAATACAAAATTAAACAAAATCGATGAAAATTATTCCTTTGCAGAAGTGGAAAAAGTAAAAGATGTCAAAAAAGTTTATGATAAAAAATTTAACGACCTTGACCTGAATGAATCCGTGGAATTGCTAAAAAGTGTGATATCACAGGCTAGCGATAGCGGATGTGAAGTTACGGAATCTGGTTTTTCTGCAAGCGCTGGAAGGTCATTAATACTTAACTCAAACGGTGTTTCAATAGAAAATAAAGGAACAGGATTTGGCATAGCATTATCAGTGACCATTCAAAAGGATGGTGAAGTTGCAACAGCATATAATTCATCATCATCAAGATTTTATGATTTGGATGGTGAAAAATTAGCCAATGAAGTATGTGATTTGGCCAAAAGTTCTTTAAATTCAAAACCTATTGAAACAGACAATTATAATGTTGTTCTTGACTATTACGCTGCTACAGGACTTCTTCAAACATTCATCACAGCATTTGATGGTGAAAATGTGGCAAGAGGAAGATCAATATTGAAAGATAAAATCGGCACCGAAATAGTCAACCCATCATTGAGCATTATTGATAACCCATTACTGGAAAAGGGAATGAATACAACAAGATGTGATGGTGAGGGAAGCGTATCCGAAACTACCGAATTGATTAAAGACGGTGTTTTGAATTCATTTATCTATGACATCTACACAGCAAATAAGGAAGGCGTGAAAACAACATCAAATGGATATCGAGGAAGCTATTTATCAACTCCAATGATTTCCCCATCAAATCTTGAGTTCAAATTTGATGAAATGAAAGATTTATCCGAAATTAAAAAAGGAGTGCTGACTACCAGCGTACTTGGAGCGCATACTGCCAACCCAATTTCAGGAGACTTTTCAGTAGAAGCAAATAACGCATTCAAAATAGAAAATGGAGAAATTACCGAACCAATCAATAAAGCAATGATTTCAGGAAATATCTTTGAAATCATGAAACAAGTAGAAGGATTAAAATCAGAAATCAAGCAATACGGTTCATTTATTCTTCCAAAATTATTGGTGCATGATTTAAGAGTGGTTGGTCAAAATTAAAAAAAGAGAGAAAATTTAAATTTTCTTTAACTTTTCTCTATACCTGTCAACTGTAGAATTGCTGTAGTCGATTGTTAGATATTGCTCAGTCAATTTTTTATCAATGTCAAAATCTTTTATCCTATCATTTACAAGACTGTCAATATCAGCATCCAATTTTTTTAGCTGCTTTTCAAAAGCATATTCCGATTTTCTCATATTCAAGTTGGATTTTCGAGCAAGCCTTTCAACTTCCTTATCCAAATCCAATTCTTTTTTAGACATATCATCACCTACATTTCTATAATAGGCAATTGTATTTCGGTAATGAAATCTTTTTCATCATCACAGTTGTAGAAATTCTTGATTAAAACTTCTTTTGGAGAACCTATTATATCATAATTATTAGCTTGAGCGACTTCAACCAATACAGCATAGGTATCCATAATATTCTCAGTTGAGCCATAGTGCATTCCACTCAAAACCTTATTTTCAATCATGTCTACAACACGAATTCTATCAGTTTCTTCAGCATCCTGTTTAATTGGAATACTTACATCATAAACCACGTCACCCTGGTTTACTTCATGTCTTGGTGAAAAGTAAACAATGAATGGATCACCATCTGTTTCAATATCTTCAGTATCAACCCAATCCATCAATATAGAAAGAAATACACCTAAATCTTCGATTGGGGTTTTACAGTTAATAACACCCAACTTTTGTTCTGGAATTACTTTTACTTCATAATCCATAATTACACCTACATAAATTTTATAATCTAATTAAATAAATAAACTTCTACTTCTTCGCCTTCGTCAACCAATTCCACCAATTTTGGAATTTTTACATAACCATCGGCAGTTGAAAGTGAAAAGATTGCACCTGAATCTTTAAAAATTGGCTGAATATTCTCTCCATCAACTTTTACAAGCTGATATTGCATCCTTCCGACTTGCGAATGGATTCTTTTTGTGATTTTGCCTTTAACAGTTTCAAGTTCAAAGTCTTTTTCAATGCCGGCAAGTTTTGTTAAAGGTTCGGCTACAAATGCATTGAATATCATTAAAGCAGAAACAGGATTTCCAGGAAGGCCAATTACAAGCTTCCCATCAATGACTCCAACAATTGTCGGTTTTCCAGGTTGAACTGAAATTCCATGAATGTGAACTTCACCCAGCTCATCCAATACATGCTTTAGGACATCTCCAAGACCTGCAGAGGTTCCGCCGGAACAGAACAATATATCCACTTCATTTAGGGAATCTGTGATTTTCTGCTTAACTTCATCATAGTCATCTCTCATGACACCTAAAAATTTAGCATCAGCACCACATGAAACAGCATCGTTTTTAATCATTCCACCGTTTACATCATAGATTTTTCCATATTCAAGCTCCTCGCCCTGAAGAGTTATTTCATTACCAGAAGATACTATACCAACACTCGGTTTTTTATAAACTTCAATGGTTTCAAAGCCCTGTGAAAGCAACACTCCAATTTTACCCGGATTTAAGAAATCGCCTTTTTTAAGAATCAGGTTTCCTTCTTCAATGTCAGAGCCTTTGCGGGCGACATCCTGTGAAGGTGTTACAGTGGTTAAGAGATTAACTTTATCATCCATTTTTTCAGCATATTCTACCATCAAAACAGCATCTGCACCTTCAGGCATAGCCGCACCAGTACTAATTTCAATACATTTTCCTTTTTCAACCTTTTTGTCGGTTGTGGCACCAGCCTCTAAAAAATCAATGACTTCCAAAGTATTTGGTGATTCTTCAGAAGCTCCAAAACTATCCTCTGACAAAACAGCAAATCCATCCTTTAATGCTTTATCAAATGGTGGAAAATCCATTCTGGAATAAACATCCTCATACAAAATCCTGCCGTAAGCTTCGCCAACATCAATTTCTTCGCTTTGGGGCTTTAGATTTTCATCAAATAATTCTTGAATAATATCAATTGCCTCTTCGCATTCCTTAATTTTTAAAAATTCAGTACCCATAGTATTCACTTATATAAAATCCAATAACTTAATATATAATATCTTGATAAATATATAAATAATTTAATCTTATGCTTAAATGCTATTATATTTTTGGAGGAGAGTATTTGTCTAAACCTAATCAAAATCAACAACAAGAATACAGAAGAGTAAGAACTCCTAAAAAAGGAGAAATCCCTGGAGTAGTTGAGCAAATTATGGGACATGGAAAATTAAAAGTCCGCTGTGCTGATGGAAATATTAGAATGACCAGAATCCCTGGAAAAATGAAAAAACGTATTTGGATTCGTGAAGGAGATGTAATCCTTGTAAAACCATGGGATTTCCAATCTGATGAAAAAGCCGATGTAATTTGGAGATACACAAAAACCGAATCAAATTGGCTTGAAAGAAAAGGCTACTTAAAAATGTAAGCCTTTTTAACTTATTTTTTTTGATTTAAATGGATCCTAAAGTAGCTAAAGCTGATGCCAAGCACGAAAAGTTACATTCACAAAAAAGAAAAAAGGACAATTCCGAGAGAAAAACCGGGAATGAAATTTTTGATAAAATTACTTTAGAGACATTATACAAGTTAGCTAATCAGGGATACATTGATATTTTAAATGGTGCCATAAGTACCGGCAAAGAAGCCAACGTGCTTGCAGGCATTACCGATGATGAAAAATTCGTGGCCGTTAAAATCTATAGGATAGCCACTTCTGATTTTAAAAAAATGGATTATTACCTTAAAGGCGATCCAAGATTTAACGTTAAAACCAAAAATAAAAGAAAAATTATTTATTCCTGGGTTACAAAAGAATTCAAGAACCTAACCAGATTATACTCTGCAGGAGTTAATGTTCCAGAACCGATTACAAGCTCCAACAATGTATTACTCATTGAATTTATTGGTGATGATGAAGGAAATCCTGCCCAACCAGTTAAAAACCAACCTCCACAAAATCCGGAGGAATTCTTCAATAAGTTATTGGTTCAATTAAAATTATTCGTGAACGAAGCAAAACTGGTGCATGGAGACTTGTCCAATTATAATATCCTAAATTTAAATGAAGAGCCTATGATAATTGACGTATCCCAGTCAGTAGTTCTTGACAACCCAATTTCAAAAGAATTGCTTGAACGAGATATAAACACACTCGTTCGTGAATACACAAAACTAGGTGTTAAAACTAATTTTGATGAAATTTGGGAATATGTCAACCCAAAATTTTAAAAGCACCTACTTACAAATAGAATATTAGTAAAAAAAAGATTACATTTTTAATTTTTTAAAAGGAGGCATATGAATGAATAACACTTTTTTTCAATTATTAACAAACCCTGGTTGCTTTTAGATTCAGAAGAACTTAAAATATATTCCATAGTTATTTTTATTTTATGTTTTGTAGGAGGAATTATCCTTTCGATTCTGATGTCTGCAATACATTCAACAAACATATTTTTCACAATATTTTCTTTTACTATAATAAGTGCACTTATGGCAATTTTTACTTATAAAAGAGATTGGTTTGATAGAAAATATGGTTTAGTTTCAAAATATCATATGTTTAACTGACTATGTAAAAGACATTCTAGTTTCATCATATTTTACATCCAACTTATTGCAATCAATATTTTTAATAGCCGTATTATTCTTGTTATTATCCCCAGATTTGTTGGATAAAATATTGCCATTTAATCTTAGAAGCTGGAGAGGTACAATAAAATTATATATACTAATAGCTGTAATTCTCGCAATATTGCGCATTTTTATAATTTAAAAACCAATTGTCAAATTTTAAATAAATATTTTTAATCTAGAAATATATTATAACAATTTTTCTAAGTATTCCTTAAGTTCTGGAAGCTCCACTTTCATAGTTTCCCAAACCAGATGTTCAATAACATTTTCATAATCATGAGCATGAATATTCCGCATTGCTTTTAAACTATTCCAAGCAATATCTGGATGCTGGTCTTTGAACTCATCGGACAATCTACCAATATACTCTCCAATTTGGATAATGTTAAAAGCACATGCTCTTTGGTAATGGTCATTGGCCAAATATTCATTAAAATCATCACCAAAATACTCAATATCTTGCTGTTGCTTCACAGTATTCTATGATTTTCTTAATATGTTTTTCATCTTTAGCGTTCATAGATTATAACCACATCTTTTTTGATTTTGTTTAAAAATTCCTTATTATGACTGCATGATGAAACCAAATCAACATGACATTTGAATTCATCTTCCAAGTCTTGAACAAAAGACATATATTTAATTAAAGAAGTCACATCCCCATCATCCATGATGAAGTCCAAATCACTGTCGTCACTTGCCTCATTTCTAGCATAAGATCCAAAAAGACATAACCTATTAACCCCATGCTTAATGGCAATTGGAATGGTTCTTTTTGTGATTTCTTCAATTGTAAATATCATTAAAAACACCTAATGAAAATTAATCTAATTAATATTTAATTTTAATTTTATATTAAATAAATATTTTTTTATGGAGAAAATTAATTAAACAATTAATCCAAACTTCATTACAGAAAAATGTTATACCGAGACGTGAGTAAAACATCTTTTCTACGGGAATATGTGAGCCCAAAATTTTAAAAGTAACTACATATAAATAGTACATCAGTAAAAAAAAAAAGATTACATTTTTTAATTATTGAAAGTAGGTTTAATAAATGCACAACGATTTTTTTTCAATTATTAACAAGCCATGGTTGCTTTTAGATTCTGAAGAACTTAAAATATATTCAATATATATTTTTATTTTAGGTTTTGTAGGAGGAATTATCCTTTCAATTCTGATATCTGTAATACCCTCAACAAACATATTTTTCACAGTATTTTCTTTGACTGTAATAAGTGCACTTATGGCCATTTTTACCTATAAAAGAGATTGGTTTGATAGAAAATATGGTTTAGTTTCAAAATACCATATCGGAATGAATTACTCTGTAGTGTTTTATATTATTGGCATTCTGAATTTAGGTCTTTCACTGATGTTCTTTTATCCAAATCTCAAAATCTCTGGTCCAAATTCTGCAGTCATAATGTTTTTATCACAGCAAATACCCTTAATTTTCATGTTATTGAGACTTAATGTATTCGATGATGAAAATTGCCGTGTTCAAAAAGAAGATGAAATGGGAAACATCCATTATGAAAATACATTAGGATATCATCCGGTGATGTATTATTTTATTGGATTTCCATTAAGCATACTAATTGGAATCTGTTTAAATGACTATGCCAAAGACATTTTAGTTTCATCATATTTTACATCCAATTTATTGCAATCAATATTTTCAATAGCCATATTATTCGTGTTATTATCCCCGGATTTGTTAGATAAAATATTGCCATTTAATCTTAGAAGCTGGAATGGTACAATTAAATTATATATACTAATAGCCGTAATTCTAGTAATATTACGCATTTTTATAATTTAAAAACCAAATGTTAAATTTTAAATAAAATATTTTTTTATGGAGAAAATTAATTAAACAATTAATTCAAACTTTATTACAGAAAATGTTACAGAAGTGTTAGTAAAACATCTTTTCTACGGGAATATGTGAATCCGAAGTTTTAAATACACCAATAAGAAATCGGAAAAAAATCAACTAACATTAGACATCACCTCAGGAATGCTAATGATGAAGAGATTGCATATGCTGAAAACAGATTTAAAGAATCTTGAACCTCTCCAGCTTGTAGAAGCTGGAGATTCTTAGGCCATACCTACTCATCATTCGCCATAAATGCTTTTTCGAATATTGTCAACAAACTCTTTTTCATCATCCGTTAAATCAACATTTTCCAGATGATCTTTGCCCATACGTTTCATACGGATTATAAATACGAGAATTAAAGTTAATAAAAAGGACAAAACACTTAATAAGGGAGATACGAAAGCCAAGACAATAGATATTAATGAAGTGCAGACCGGCGCCAACAAGATATAGAACAATGTTAATGTGACTCCCCTAACGTATAATTTCAAGTTAGGCAATTCAATTCCATCATTTCGAAGATGGTTTTTTATTTCATCTTTTTTATCGAAATACCCCTTAAAAGTATTCCTAATTAATAATATAAAAATCAGTATGTATAATAAACTGATAATCAGTATTAATAATGAAAAGAATAAGTTTACATTAATATAATTGTAAAAATTAAAGAAAAATCCTGTTGCAAATGGTATTAAACAAACAGAAGCCATTGTAAGCATATTTAATGTTAAAATACCATAGCTTATTTTATTAAAATTAAAAAGAATAACAGTATTTTCCCAAAAATTATATACAAGATAAAAACTTATGAAATATATTAAAATGGAAGGTGCCAGATAATTTATAAAATATTCATCCAAAGCAGCATCTGATGATATTACAGCCACAGTTGGAACCGCAATTTCCAAAACAAGAATTGTCATAGCGATTGCAAAAACACCATCAGTAATGGCAGCATGCCTATCAGTTAACTTATTAAACATATTATTTGTCATCAATTATAAATAATGAATTTATTTTATTTAAGACTATGTAATCTTAAGACATTACTCACTTGAAAAATATATTACAACAACATAGTCTATAAAAAAATATATTAATCATCCAATATAAAAATTAAATTGTCTAAATAAAATTAGGTGAAATTATGAATTTTGATGAACAAAAAGAAAAACTTTCAGTGAAATCGATGAACAAAAAGTAAAGTTAGACAAAAAAAAGCACAAGCTAAAATCAACCATGAAGAAAGAAAATTAAAAATGAAAGAATCCTATGCTGACAAAAAAATTGAAGGACATCTTGAAAAAGCTATTAAAATAATCGATAGAGTTGAAGACGATGCTGATAAAGAGATTAATAAATTATTAGATGCTGTTGACAAGGAAATTGTAGAAAATGATGAAAAACCTATCGAATTCATTTTATTTAAAGCAACAAATAAGTTAGAAGAAATCTTATTGAAATATGAATTAAAAATGCAAAAAACTAAAAATGATTTAATTAAAAATCTTGAAAAAGATATGGAAAGAGTAATGGAATTAGCATCTATTGAAGAAGATCTCACATTTTTAAAAGAGGAAATGGATGAAATTTCAGATATCTTAGATTAAAAAATTGCAATTGAAAAACAAACCCTTAACTTAAAATCTAAAGAATAATTAATTTTAAAGGAAATAATGTTGAAATTTTATTTCAACTATTTCTTTTTTTGTTTTAAACATTAATGACCAAAATCTCTTTTTTTATAGAAATATTCACAAATTTTTAATATTGCTATTGAATCTTTTATTCATAATTGAAATAGCATGAATGCAAACATCTTTTCAATACAGACCTTATTAATTCCAAATTTCATTGACTAACATCAATACAAAGATTTAAAAACAATGAAACTCTAAAATCTAACCACTTTTTCAGAAATCATTAAATAAAATAGATTAAAAAAATATTATTAACTAAAAAAAGGTGATATTATGCCAGAAACAGATTATTTGAAAATACCTCAAAATAGAGTAGGAGCATTGATTGGAAGCAATGGTAATGTTAAAAAATCCATTGAAAAAGCTACCGGAACCATCCTAGACATCGATAGTGATGAAGGCACAGTTTATATCACACCTGGAGAAAACATGGAGGACCCATTAGGAGTATGGAACGCAAACCATATTGTAAAAGCAGTGGCACGTGGATTTAATCCAGAAGTTGCACTTAAATTAGTTAGTGATGACATTTATCTTGAAGTAATTAGCTTACCATTATATATTGGAAAATCAAAAAAAGCCCTTGCAAGACATAAAGGAAGAATTATTGGAAAAGATGGAAAAACACGTGAAATAATTATGGAAATGGCAGAAGTTGACATGGCAGTGTATGGTAAAACCGTTTCATTCATTGGTGAAATGGAAAACATCATGATTGCTAAAGAAGCTGTTGAAATGATTTTAAATGGTTCCAGACACAAATCAGTTTATGGATTCTTAGAACATAAAAAAGAAACATTAAAAATGAAAGAATTCAAAGACTTAGTTGGAATCGAAGACGATAAAATCGAATTTAAAGATGGAATCGAATTTGACGAAAAAGATTTTTAGGAGTTAAACTCCTAATCATATTTTTTAATTTATAACACCAAATAAAATTCACCAAATTAGAATTGATTACTTACAATTTACCATGTATTATTCACCAGCCACACTGGAAATTTCATTAATAATACCATACAATTTTCAGATTCCATATCCAAAATTTAATTGGAACGAATAGTATATTATCAAATCAATTTTAATGAAAGAAACATATAAAAATAACATTAGTAATAGCAAACTATTATATACTTTAACCAAGATATATAGATAACATAGTGTAAATACTATATTTTTCACATGTTTTTAAATTATTATTTTACCACATATTTAAACAAGTTAGATAGGGTGCTGTATAAATATTACTTTTCAAATGCTCTCTAACTTAATTTAAATATATCAACCCATAATAAATTAAAGCATAGATTATTTAAAGGAGGAAATAATTTTGGCTCAACAACAAATAGGACTTGATTGGGAAGAGGACTTTCAAAGATTAACCCCATCCCAGTTCTTTAGAAAAAATAAACAGATGCTTGGATTTACAGGTAAAATTCGTTCATTAACTATCGTTTTCCACGAACTAATTACAAACAGTTTTGATGCAGCTGAAGAATCAGGAATATTGCCTGATATCGACATTGAGTTAAAACGTGTTGATAAAGAGCATTACATTTTAAGACATAGAGATAACGGCCCAGGAATCCCTGAAGATTATGTTATGCAGGTATACTGTATGATGTTTGCAGGATCAAAATTCAGAAACATACAATCAAGAGGACAACAAGGTTTAGGTTGTAGTGGTTGTGTTCTATTATCACAAATGACCACCGGTAAACCTGCTCACGTAATTTCATGTTACAAAGAAGGAGATGAAATTAAAGGAGTGAAAATGAAATTCCAAATGGATGTTGAAAACAACCGTGGAATTTTAATGGAAAGAGAAGATTATCCTGCCGAAAGTACCGGAGTATGTATTGAATTACAATTTAAAGATGTTTCATACTCACTTGCAGAACAAGGTGCATTTGAATACATCAGAAGAACCATGATCGGAAATCCTCATGCTAAAATTACATTCAGAGACCCATCAGGACACAAATATATCTTCAAAAGAGCAGCAGATGTTGTTCCAGTACAACCAAAAGAAGTATTGCCACACCCTAAAGGTGTAAGTGCTGACGATTTAATGACAATGGCGAAAAATACTGACAGCAGAAGATACAAAAGCATGTTAACTTCATCAATGTCAAGAATGTCAGCAAAAAGAGTTGATGAAATCGCAGAAATGACTGGAATCGACATGAACAAACGTCCAAAAGACATGACTTTCCAAGAAGCAGAAGCTATTGTTCAATGCTTTAAGAAAATGAAATTCATGGCCCCTCCTACTGACGGACTTATACCAATCGGATCAGAACAAATTGAAAAAGGTATGAAACAAATATTAAAACCTGAATTTGTGGCCACAATAACAAGAAAACCAGTTACCTATGCAGGTGGTGTTTCATTCATCATAGAAGCAGGTCTTGCATATGGTGGAGATTCAGGTAGGGTTGTCAATGAACAAAGAAAATCCGAAATTATGAGATTTGCAAATAGAGTTCCATTAACATTCGATGCAGGAAGTTGTGCAATCACAGAAGCTCTTAAAAGTATTGATTGGAAACGTTATGGGCTTAAAGATATGGACAACACTCCATTAACATTATTCGTTAATATTATCTCAACTCAGGTCCCTTACCTTTCAACAGGTAAACAGAGTGTCTCCCCAGAGCCAGAAATTGTTCATGAAATCAGACAGGCAACCATGAAATTAGCCCGTAAACTACAAAAACATATTAGGGCTAAAAGAGCTGCAAAAGAAAAAGAAAAACGTTCTAAAGTATTTGAAGAATATGTTCCAGTCATTATTGAAGAAGCTGCAAAACTTGGAGAAACTGGAGTTCCTGAATACCAAGAGGTTTTAGCGAAAGTTACTAAAAGAGCACTTGCGGAATTACTAGGAGAAAAAGTTGAAGAGGAAGAGGAAGAAGAAGAGCTTGATGCGCTCATCATGGAAGAAGTTGACGAATTCGGACACACTGTTGACGGTAATTCAACACTGGATAACTTCACTGAAGATGATGAAAATGAGGATGAGGAATAGGTGATTTGAATGAGTGAAACAAAAAAATCACATAAAGAGCAAAGAAAGGAGTACACCTTTAATAAACTTAAAGGAATGGGACAAGAAATTATTGAAGAAATTGAAAAAAATAAAGTCCCAAGCATTAGAGTTCCATCCAGAGGTACTGGAAATATTGTTTATGATGATGCTAAAAGATATTATGTGTTAGGAGACAGATACGGAAGAAGATCTTTAGGTAATGTAAAACAAATCAGAAAATTAGGTCAAATGGTTTATGTAGCTAATTTCTGTAAAGACCTCGTAGCTCGTGAAAAAACCGCAACTATCAGGGAAATGTATTATGTATCTGAAGGTTGGGGAATTAGTTTTAAAACACAACAAGAATCCAACATTGTTGGAGAAGATTTAGAAGTTACATTAGGAACTACTCGTGAAGATTTAGGATTAATGCCTGAGGAAGACGGAGCATCAGTTTATGGAGACATCACCCTTTTTGATGAAGTAGAACTTAATGCTGCAAATGTTGGAAAATCAGGTTATACCATTTCACCAACAATTGACCAAGTTGAATTCCTTGATCATAATGTAGATAAAGTATTAGCTGTGGAAACTATGGGAATGTTTCACAGGTTAGTTCAAGAAAATGCACATAAACGATTCAACACATTAATTGTAGGGCTAAAAGGACAGGCTGCCCGTGCTACTAGAAGATTCCTTAAAAGAGTTAATGAGGAACTTAAATTACCAGTTTATATCTGTAACGACGGAGACCCTTGGGGATTCCACATCGCACAAGTTATTATATCAGGAAGTGCAAAATTAGCTCACGTTAACAAAGATTTAGCTACACCCGATGCTAAATTTATTGGCGTAACAGCATCAGATATTATCAACTATGATTTACCGACCGATAAACTCAAAGATGTTGACGTCATGAGATTAAAAGAGCTTTCTAAAGACCCAAGGTATAAAGATGAATTCTGGCAAACAGAAATTAAAAAGATGCTTAAAATTGGTAAAAAAGCAGAACAGCAATCTTTCTCAAAATATGGGCTTGAATATGTAGTAGACACATATTTCCCTGCTAAATTTGAGGAAATGGAAAACCAAGCATAAATTAATCCTTTTTCCTCCTTTTTTTATTTTTTATTGAAATTATATTCAAAATACGTTTAATTTTAATAATAACTATTTTTTAAAAAATCCCATTACTGAATTGAAATAATAAATATATTTAAAAATTGAGAATTCATTCATTAAAATCAATAAATTCACAATATTTAATAAATATGTTAAATAAACATATTATTATATTATAAATAATTAGCGAGAAATGATATTATGACAATTGAAGATGTAAAAAAATTCAAGGAATATTTTTATAAAAAAATTGCTGATTTTGATGAGTCATCAATGATTACTCCAAATATTAACGGAGAAAAGGAATCTGGAAAACCTAAAAAGGCAACATTAGAAATTAAAAAAGAAGAATTGAACAACTTCTTGCAGAATAATAAAATAACATTAAATACACTTTGTTTAGCAAGTACAATATTAACATTAAGTAAGTTTAACTTTACAAAAGAAATATTGATATATTACGGAAATAACATCCCTTTCGCATCTAAAACTGATGATAGAACAATTTCCGTTAAAAATTACTTGGATGAAATTAATGAAACTTACGAGGAAACATTGAACTATCAAGATGTGTCAAGTCAAGATTTGCTTTCCGAATCAAATTTAAAACTAGAGTTTTATTATAACTACAATGATGATTTGAAGTTTGATGTTTCCGAAAATGAATATCCAAATTATTTAAAAGTCATCGAAGAAGATGACAACATAACTTTATCCCTTTTATTTAATGATCAGTTATACTCTGATGAGTATATTGACATATTTTTAAAAAGCATTGAAACAATCATGCTCCAGATTATAAGCAATGACATAAATGAATTAAGCATTTGCGACATTGCTATTGAACAAGAGCAGGAAAATATCGAATTTCTTGATTTTGGAATCCCCTATCTTCACAAACGTTTCGAAAAGCAAGCTGAAGAAAATCCAGACAAAACTGCACTTGTCTCCAATGGTGAAATATTTACCTATTCCGAGCTAAACCAAAAGGCGAATCGTATTGCAAATGCCCTTATCAAAAGAGGAGTAGAACCTAAAAATAACATTTTAATTAAACTTCAAAGAACAAGTGACTTAATTGCATCAATATGGGGTATTTTAAAAGCAGGCTGTGCATTCATACCAATGGATACAGAATACCCGAAAGAAAGGATTGATTACATCTACGAAAATAGTCAAGCTGAATATATCATTTCAAACGAAACAAACGATGAATCAATCGATATAAAAGAACTCTTAAAAGAAGAAAATACCGAAAATCCAAATGTAGAAATAAGTCCTGATGATTTGGCATACATGATTTACACCTCAGGATCTACCGGAAATCCAAAAGGAGTAATGATTCGCCACAAAAACATATGTAACTTAGTAGAAGATTATCCTAAGACACATTATGATAGGCTTTTAAGTATGACCACAATTTCCTTCGATGTGGCGCTGGAAGATATCTTAACAAGTCTTACAGGCGGTCTTGAATTAATTTTCGCTAATGATATTGAAATTAAAAGTACACCGGAACTAGTTAAATTAATCAATAAGTATGAACCACAAGTAATGGATGTAACTCCATCAAGATTGGCAGCATACCTTGAAGTTGACTCATTTTGTAAAGCAATCAAATGCATTGAATGCATATTCATCGGTGGAGAACAATTTTCAGCATCTACCTACACAGAATTTATAAAACACAGTGACGCAATTGTATACAACAGTTACGGACCAACTGAAACTACAATTACCTCAAACAACAAAATTGTGACTGATGTTAATGATTTGACCGTGGGTCCTCCAGTAAGAAATTATATTACTGATGTAAGAGACATTGACGGCAAATTACTACCACAAGGAGTAATGGGAGAACTATACATTGGAGGTCCAGGTGTTGGAAAAGGATATTACAACTTAGACGATAAAACAAAAGAAGTATTCCTAACCATTAATGACCTCCCATACTACAGAAGTGGGGACTATGCAATTGAAACACCTAACGGTGAAATCGACATAAAAGGAAGAATCGATAACCAAATCAAACTCAGAGGACTAAGAATAGAAATCGGAGAAATCGAATCCAACATCGGAAAATATCCAAAAATAAAACAAAATGCCGTTGTTATTAAAGAAATCAATAATAACGACCATCTTTGTGCATACTTCACTGCTGAAGAGGAAATTGATACTGAAGATTTAAAAGAACACTTGAAAGAAAGATTGACCAGATACATGGTTCCAACAGTATTTATGCAATTGGATGAAATGCCACAAACACCAAATGGAAAAACTGACATTAAACAATTGCCGGAACCAGAATTAAAATTATCATTAACACTTCCTGAAACTGAAACTGAAGAAATATTAATGAGCATTGCTTCAAAACTTACAGAAACTGAAGAATTTGGTACTACCGATGATTTATACGCTGTCGGATTTACTTCATTAACATTGATGAAGTTAAATGCAATCATCTATGAAGAGTTGCATGCTAACCTAAACATTATTGAACTGTTAAATGATCCGACAATTAAAAATATTGCAAAACAAATTGACAACATCGAAGAGGATGGAATAGATTTAGATGCATTAATCGAATCAACAAAAGATACAATTTATTATCCGTTAACTTCAAATCAATTGGGAGTTTACTACGAATGTATCCAGAGTACTGAAGAAGCACAATACAATCTTCCAGCTACAATCAAATTCGACAATTCAGTTGATGCTGAAAAATTAAAAGAAGCTATAATAACTACAATTGAAGCATATCCATATCTTAAAACCAGACTTGTCACACATGATGGAGAACTAATGCAAAAACGTGATGATTCAATTGCAATTGAAGACATTCCTATTGTTGAAGTGGATTCCATTACTGATGAAGAAATTGAAAAAGAAAATGTGAAAACATTTGAATTGGAAGATAATCAATTGTTCAGGTTCAAAATATATAAAACTCCTTCACAAACAATATTGTTCTCAGATGTTCACCACATAATTACTGATGGAGAATCTCTTGATAATTTATTTAACAATATCTCTAATGCTTATGATGGAAAAGAACTTGAAAAAGAAACTATTGACGGATATCTTAACAGCATTATTGAAAAAGAAAATGAAAAAAGCGAACATTACGAATTATCTAAAAAATACTTCCAAGACCAATTAAGTCATGAAGTGGATTCAACAATCTTAACACCTGACTTAAATGGAGACCAAGAAAAAGGAATTTTAAAACCTGTATCCAAAAACATTGATCCTAACGAAATTAGTGAATTCTGTTCCAATACTAAAATAAGTCCTAATGTATTGGTCATGGCAAGTACAATATTGACATTAAACAAATACACATTCAGTGATAAAACTTTATTAACAACAATTTTCAACGGTAGGGCAAACCCTAATTACTACAATACCCAAGCATTTTTAGTAAAAACACTACCAATAGTATCAATCAATGAAAACAGAAATCAAACTGTTAAAGAATTCTTAAAACAGATTTCAGATATCTGGAAAGATACTATTAATTACAGCGATTATCCATATGCAAATATTGCTGAGGAATTTAAATTAAAACCGGAATTCTTCTATGCATATCACAACTTAGATTCTGAAAAAATAGAAATTAACAATAAAACTTATGAAGTTGAATATGTAAATACCGTTGAAACCAATTACAAAATTGTTTTTGATGTGAATGAAACTAAAGACAATGTCGAATTCTTCCTACAATACAATGACCAATTATACTCCAAGGAATATATTGAAACATTTGTAAATTCCATCCTAATTACTTTAAAACAGATTATGGAAAGCAATATTGAAGAATTAATGATTAAAGATATTGAATTGGAAACCGAAAGGCCACTACCTGAATTCATACCTGTAGAAACACCATTCATACACAAACGTTTCGAAAAACAAGTAGAAACAAAACCAGATGAAATAGCACTCATTGCAACAGATGCAACACTAACATACAAAGAACTAAACGAAAAAGCAAACAGAATCGCAAACGCACTCATCAAAAAAGGAGTAAAACCAAAAAGCAACATATTGGGAATGCTTAAAAGAGACAGTGCATTAATTGCAACAATTATAGGTATTTTAAAAGCAGGATGCACATTCGTACCATTGGATTTAGAATACCCTGTTGAAAGAATTCAATACATTTATGAAAACAGCCAAGCAGACTACATAATTACTGAAGATGAATCAACAGATGTTTCTTTAAATATTGAAGAGCTACTTAAAGAAGACAATACAGAAAATCCAAATGTAGAAATAAGTCCTGATGATTTAGCATATATGATTTACACCTCAGGATCTACCGGAAAACCTAAAGGTGTAATGATTGGTCATGAAAATGCATGCAACCAAGTAGCTGAAAATCCAAAAGCAGAATACAACAATTTATTAAGTATTGCAACAATTGCATTCGACACATCCCTTGAAGATATTCTAACTGGAATTACTAACGGAATCAAAATCATCTTCGCAAACGACAATGAAATCAAAAACGTTGTTGACCTGATAAAATTAATTGATGAAAACAAACCGGAAGTAATGGAATTCACACCATCAAGATTAATTTCATACCTTGAAGTAGATGAATTCTGCGAAGTAATAGAATGCGCAAAATGTATCGTAATGGGAGGAGAACAATTCTCAGCCAAAGCATTCAACGGAGTCAAACAATACACCAAACAATAGCATCCAACTACAAAGAAATAACCGACCCAGAAAACATCACAGTTGGACCTGCGCTCAAAAACTATGTGACAGAAGTTAGAGACATTGACGGCAAACTACTACCACAAGGAGTCATGGGAGAACTATACATCGGAGGTGTAGGTGTAGGTAAAGGATACTACAATATGCCAGACAAAACCGAAGAAGTATACCTCACAATCAACGACATCCCATACTACAGAAGCGGAGACTACGCAATCGAACTACCAAATGGTGACATAGACATCAAAGGAAGAATCGATAACCAAATCAAACTCAGAGGACTAAGAATAGAAATCGGAGAAATCGAATCCAACATTAATAGATTCCCACAAATAAAGCAAACTGTAGTAGTAATTAAAGAAATCAATAAATCTGAGCACTTATGCGCTTACTTTACATCTGAAGAAAAAATAGATACTCACCTGTTAAAACGTTACTTAGGAAATAAATTAACCAAGTACATGATTCCATCAGTGTTTATGCAAATAGATGAAATACCTCAAACACCAAATGGAAAAACTGATCTCAAGGAATTGCCTGCTCCAGTACTAAACTTAGAAAATGTAAAACCTGAAAATGAAACTGAAGAAAAAATATTCAAACTCACATCTGAACTCATCAATACTGATGAATTCGGTACAACAGATGATTTGTATGCATTAGGATTCTCTTCATTAACCTTAATGAAATTAAATTCAATGATTTATAATGAAACTAATGTTAACATCGATATTACTTCATTATTTACAAATCCTACTGTTAAAAGTCTTGCAGATAAAGTTGACAATAATATAGAATCACAAATTGATATTGAAGAAATAATTGAATCTTCAAAGGATATGGAGTTATTCCCATTGACTTCAAACCAATTGGGTATCTACTATGAATGTATACAAACCGACAAAATAAAATACACAATGCCATATGCAATAAGGTTTGACAACAATGTTGATCCAAATAAACTAAGAGATGCCCTTATCAAAACAGTTGAAGCACACCCATATCTTAAAACAAGAATAATAAACACTGATGATGGAGAAATAAAACAGAAAAGATGCGATGATGCAGAAATTGATGAAATTGAAATTGTCGAAATTGATTCAATAACCAATGAGGAAATAATGGAAAATGACATAAAATTAATCCCATTAGATGACAATCAATTATTCAGATTCAAAATCTACAATACACCATCTGAAACAATATTGTTCTCTGATTTCCATCACATCATAACAGATGGAGTATCCCAAGATAATTTCTTCGCTGATGTGACAAAAGCATACAGAAATGAAGAACTTAAAACAGAAAAGATTAATGGATACATTTACAGTTTAATTGAAGAAGAAATGGGACTAAATGAAGTTTCAGAAAAATTCTTCAAAAATAAATTCAGTGAAGGTTTAGAATCTACAGTTTTAACACCTAACCTAAATGGAAATCCTGATAAAGGAAACATAAAACTTATTAAGGATACTGTAAACTCCACATTTGTCAGACATTTCTGTAAAGACCATTCCATAAGTCCAAACGTTTTATTCATGACTGCAACAATGATTAGTCTTGATAAATTTACATTCAACGATAAATCATTAATAACAACCATTTTCAACGGTAGGGCAAATTCAGATTACTTTGACACTCAAGGAATGTTAGTTAAAACATTGCCAATTATTGTCAACAGTGAAAAACGTGACATGATGATTGAAGACTACATCAAATTGGTTGACAAATCATGGAAGGATGCATTGGTTCACAGCAATTACCCATACACTAAACTTGCAGAAGACTACCAGCTAAAGCCTGAATTCTTTTATGCATTCCACGAAGACTTTGAAAAAGACATGATTAAAATCGGTGATAAAAGTTATGATATGATTCCACTCGACGGTACTGTAGCAACAGATTATAAAATAAACTTAGATGTGTTTGATGATGGAGAAATAATTGGAATATACATTGAATATAATGACCAAATATATTCCAAAGATTATGTTAAAAAATTCCTACAAGCAATAAAGTACACATTATTCCAGTTCTTCATAAATGATATGGATAAAATCAGCATCAAAGACATTGAATTAAATAATGAATATGAAATGCCAGTATTTGATGAGTTAGATACACCATTCTTACACAAACGTTTCGAAAAACAAGTGGAAACAAAACCAGATGAAATAGCACTGGTTGCAACAGATGCAACACTAACATACAAAGAACTAAACGAAAAAGCAAACAGAATCGCAAACGCACTAATCAAAAAAGGAGTAAAACCAAAAAGCAATGTACTTGCAATGCTTCCAAGAGACAGCAATTTAATATCAACCATATTAGGTATATTCAAAGCAGGTTGTACATTCGTACCACTGGATTTAGAATATCCTCAAGAAAGAATTGACTACATCTATGAAAACAGTCAAGCAGACTATATCATAAATACCAGTGGAGAAGCAGAAAATTCATTAAATATCCATGATTTAATTAAAGAGGATGATGCTTCCAATCCTGATGTTGAAATTACCCGTGATGATTTAGCATACATGATTTACACCTCAGGGTCTACAGGAAATCCAAAAGGAGTAATGATCAGTCACGAAAATGCATGTAACGAGGTAGCTGAAAATCCAAAAGCTGAATATAACAACCTGTTAAGTATTGCAACAATCGCATTCGACACATCCCTTGAAGATATCCTGACCGGACTTACCAACGGAATCAAAATCATCTTCGCAAACGATGTGGAAATCAAAAACCTTGTTGATTTGATAAAACTTATTAAAGAAAACAAACCGGAAGTAATGGAATTCACACCATCAAGACTGCTTTCATATCTTGAAATAGATGAATTCTGCGAAGTAATAGAATGCGCAAAATGTATCGTAATGGGAGGAGAACAATTCTCAGCCAAAGCATTCAACGGAGTCAAACAATACACCACAAAAGTATACAACAGTTACGGACCAACAGAAGCAACAATAGCATCCAACTACAAAGAAATAACCGACCCAGAAAACATTACAATCGGAAAAGCATTGAGAAACTATGCAACTGAAGTAAGAGACATTGACGGCAAACTACTACCACAAGGAGTCATGGGAGAACTATACATCGGAGGAATCGGTGTAGGTAAAGGATACTACAACATGGAAGACAAAACCAAAGAAGTATACCTCACAATCAACGACATCCCATACTACAGAAGCGGAGACTACGCAATCGAACTACCAAATGGAGAAATTGATATCAAAGGAAGAATTGACAACCAAATCAAACTCAGAGGACTAAGAATAGAAATCGGAGAAATCGAATCCAATATCGGAAACTTCCCAGATATCAAACAGAACATTGTAGTCATTAAAAAGATTAACAATACCGAACATTTATGTGCCTACTTCACAGCAGAAGATGAAATCGACACTGATGAGTTAAAAGAATATTTAAAAGAAAGATTAACCAAATATATGGTTCCAACAGTATTCATGCAATTAGATGAAATGCCTCAATTGCCAAATGGTAAAACTGATACAAAACGTTTACCAGAACCAAAAATGGAAATCAAGTATGTTGCACCTGAAACTAAATTGGAACAAGAACTTTGTACCATCTTTTCAAATATATTAAATATTGAAACTGTTGGTGCTGAAGACAATTTCTTTGAAATAGGTGGAACATCACTTATTGCATCCAAACTCATTATTGAATTACTAAAACAGGATTACACAGTCAAATATGATGATGTATTCCATAATCAAACTCCAAGAAAGTTAGCCAAGTTCTTATCCGGAGAAGTTGATGAAGAAAATATGGAAGCAAATGCAATCAAAAATTATGACTACAGCAATATCAACAAACTTCTTGAAGAAAATACTTTGGATAACTTCTTAGATGGGGAAACTGAAGAAATCGGCAATGCATTATTAACTGGAGTCACAGGGTTCCTTGGAATTCATGTATTATACGAATACATTAAAAATGAAACAGGAACCATCTATTGTATGTTAAGAAAAGGCAGCTTTGATTCCTGTGAAGATCGTCTAATCGACTTAATGGACTATTACTTCGATGAAGACCTAACTGACCTCATAGGTTCAAGAATCATATTGAGTGAAGGTGACATAACATCACTCGATGACTTCAAAAAACTTGAAGACTATCCTATCGACACAATAATAAACTGTGCAGCTATAGTAAAACACTACACAGCTGATGACTACATCTTTAAGGTAAATGTTGATGGAGTAATTAACGGACTCAAATTTGCACAATCAAGAGACAACATCAAATATGTGCAAATATCTACAGTGAGTGTTCTTTCAGGTTATTCAGAAAATGAAGAAGCATATCCAGATGTAAGGTTTAACGAAAGAACTTTATACTACGAACAAGACTTAACCAACAAATACTTAGGCAGTAAATTCTTAGCTGAAAGAATGGTTTTAGAAGCGGCAACAAAAGGATTGCCTGTAAAAATAATTCGAGTTGGAAACCTCATGAGCCGTTATAGTGATGGAGTATTCCAGAAAAACTATGACACCAATGCTTTCCTAAACAACATAAAAGCTATTAAAAACCTTAAAGCATTAACACCTAATATGTCTCAAGAAGTCGTGGAAATGAGTCCAATTGATTGTGTTGCAAGAGGAGTTCTTGAATTATCAAAAACACCTAATAAATGTAGGGTATTCCATTGTATGAACAATAAGTATATCCTTAATAGTGATATAATTAATGTGCTAAATACCTATGGTTATGACATCAAAGAAGTAAGCAATGAAGAATTTAAAGAAATATATGAGAAAAATATGGATGAAAACATCCAAGGATTGATTACCGCTGAAATTGGTATTGATGACCTTGATGAAGTAGATGACTTCGATGCAAAAATTGAAATCGAACAGACTACAGAAATTCTTCACGAATTAGGCTTCGATTGGCCACAACCTGATGATGAATATCTTAAAAAATTAATAGATTATTTAAATAGCGTTAAATATTTCGATTAAGTAAGAGATGAAAATCATGAAAGTCATAATAGCAGAAAAAAAATTTAGAGAACTATTAATTCCAACAATATTAATAGCTATGGCTTTAAATATAACTGCTATTGTTGATGCGAGTTTCGTAGCAACATATGTTAGTGCAGATGCACAAGCAGCATTACAAGTTTTAGAGCCATTAGTATTGTTGGTTACAGTTTTTGAATGGTTCTTTGGTCTTGGAGGGCAAATTTTAGCTTTAAATAGAAAAGCAGAATTTGATACTGAAGGAAGTAACCATTATTTCACATTATCAATTATAGCAACAATTGCAATATCTTTAATTTTGGCAATACTCTGCCTAATGTTTCCAGATTATGTAATGGCAATATTGCATTGTCGTGCTGATTTAGCACCGCTCGCCAAATCATATGGATTTTACTTTTTTATAAGTATGCCAATTTCAGTTACTTTAGCAGTGCTCAGCCAATATATTCGTGTTGATGGCCAGCCAAATTTATCATCTGCATTGATTGTTGTTGCAAATCTGATAAATATCATATTGAACTTTGTATTTTTGGATTTAATGCATATGGGCATTGAAGGATCATCCCTTGGATTATTAATCGGGTATTCAGTAGGACTAATTTGTTCAATATTATACTTCATCAGTCCAAAAAGAACCTTCAGATTCTCATTTGGTAATGTACCAATCAAAAAATGGTTTAAATCCTTTGCAGAAATGTTAAAAATTGGTTTTCCGGGTGCAAGTATCGGAATATTCGATTTGCTTTTAATTGAAATAATGAACGTTGTTCTTGAAGCAGTTATGGGTAAACCTGGTTTAAATGCATATAACGTTTGTACTAATGCATTACTAATTATAAGTATATTAGTTGTTGGAATTTCAGAGACATTATCTTCAATAGTGCCTGTTTACTATACCCACAATGATTATCTGAATCTGAATCATTTAATAAAAAGGTCTCTTCTAGCAACAACTATATGTGCAATTGTATTTATTGCATTGATATGGATATCCCCGGATACAATTTTAATGTTCTTTAGCCTTACAGATAATGCAGCTGCAGATCAAATAAGAAATGCACTTAAAATATTCTCATTATCATTCTTGCCATTTGTATTGTCCACACTACTAATCTTCTATTATGAAGCGATTGAGAGAACTGTTGTTTCAACAATTATTTCATTAATTTCAACATTTTTGGGTCCATTAGTATTGACCTTTGCACTTTACCCAATAATAGGAGTAGATGGTATTTGGTTATCATTCCCATTAGGAACTGTTTTAGCAATCACCGTTGCATGGATTTATGTTAAAATTATTGAAAGAAAAGAAAAAGAATATAGTGGGCCGTTCTTTATTAAAAAAGATTTGATTCAAAAAACCAGAAACTATACCATAGAATCAGTTAATGATGCAACAAGAACTGAAATGATGGAACACTTGAAAACTTTGGATTTAGATGATTCATCAACAGAAACCATTGTTAAATTAATAGATGAAATATTCAAGTTCAATAACAATGATGTTGCTATGGAAGTTCTGATTGTTGATTATGACGATAACATTACAATCAACATAAAAGACGAAGGTAAAAAGAACATTTGGGAAAATATTAGTAAAGATCTTTTAGACAATAAAAGTATCAAATTTACTGAAGTTTTAGGATTCAACAATACAGAATATGTAATTGACAAAAGCTAAATATTACGTTTAGCTTTTAATTTTTATTTTTTAAATAAAAAAAGCTTCTTTTAAAAAATTAAAAAAAAAAATAGAAAAATTAAAATAGCTTAATGAGTTATTAAACTATTTTTAACGATTGAAAAAATTATTTAATGGTTAAAATCTTATCGAACCCAGACATGGAAAATATTTCTTTAATAGTATCATTTACATTAATGATAACAAATGGAATGCCTTCAGGTTGTAATTTTTTCTGAACTAAAACTAAAACTCTTAATCCTGCACTTGAAATATATTCTAACTTTTCTAAATCAAGAATCAATGAGTCAAATTTACCCATTTCATCCATTATCTCATTTTCAAAATCAGGAGCAGTAACAGTATCAATACGATTTCCAACTTCGATTGTTAATTCTTTATCATTATATTTTTTTTCAATTTCCATGATATCTCCAACCATCGACTCTAAATAATTATAAGTTTTTTAGTTAATTTAAAGTTTTTGATAAGGCAATTCAAAATTAATAAAAATATTTAAATATAAAATTAATTAATATACCCTAGTAGGTATAGGATGTGTTATTTTGAAAGAATGTATGGACAGTGAAAATTTACATAGACGTCTCAAAAAAATCATAGGCCAAGTAAATGCAATTGACCGAATGATTGATGAGGATATACCCTGTGAACAGATATTAATGCAAGTAAATGCATCCAAATCTGCATTGCATAAAGTTGGACATATTATCGTTGAAGGTCATTTGGAACATTGCGTGAAACAAACTATGGAAAATGGGGATTTGGATGATGCTTTAGGAGATATTAATTCAATATTGGAATATTATTCAAGAATATGACTTTCTGAAATCAACTTACAGCTAAAAATGTACTGTCAAAATTATCAAAAATACAGTTAAGCAAGAACATAGTTGGAATAAATACTTATTAAATAAATGAAGCAATCTCCAATTAAATTGGATTAATGATTTGTCATCATTGAAAATAATTTAAGAATATACATATTCCTGATTAAAAATGATAATTTTGAAAATTAGGCATGACTAAATGTTTATATATTCCAATGACCAAACATTACATATCAATACAAAGGTGAATTATTATGGCTGAAAAAGAAATTAAAGTTGTGGGTATGCACTGCCCATCATGTGTAAATGCTGTTGAACTTTGTTTAAAAGATGTTGATGGAATTGAAGATGCCAAAGCAGATTTAGATTCTGGAATAACAAAAATTACAATGTCTGATGATGTTAGTGATGCAGACATTAACGAAGCAGTTGAAGAAGCAGGTTTTACAATAGAATAAACCTACTAATTTTCTTTTTTTACTTGAATTTTAATACAAACATTGCCCTATCGTCAACTTGTTCTTGATAATCACAGAAAACGTCAATATCTTTTTCCAGTGATGAAATAATAGATTCCAAATCATCTGATGAATGCTCATTCAAAATATTTCTCAAACGGTCCTCACCATAAATTCTTTCAGAATCACTTTCAGCATCAGTTACACCATTAGTGTATAAAAACAATGTATCGCCAGGACTCATTTTCATCTGTAGAATCTCATAATCAACATTTTTTTGAATAGCTAAAGCCAATCCTTTATTGACATTTAAATACTCGAATTCCTGGCCATTATATTTAAACAACGGATAATTGTGACCTGCATTAACTAAAAACAAATCTCCAGTATTCAAATTTAATTTTCCAATTATTGATGTTACAAAACTATTTTTAACATCAGTATTGCAAAGCAAGTCATTCACTTCAACAAAACACTTAGAAAGATCATCATAATGTTTTGCATAGTCCTGAATCAATGTCATTACTTCAACCACAATTAAAGCAGCATGAATACCTTTATTATCGACATCCCCTATTACAAATCCAATATTCTCATCATCAATTTGGAAATAATCATAAAAATCACCCCTAGTCTCACGTGAAGAATGGACGATACCATATATGTCAAAATTCTTGTTTTCACAAAATTTATCGAAATCCGTTGGAATCAATGAAGATTGGATAGACTCTGCCAAATACAATTCTGTTTCATATCTTTCATTTTCAGCTGTGACCTTAAGCAATTCATTACGATATTTATCCACATCACTTTCCATTTGAATCAGAGAATTAGTTAATTTTTTTATTTCATTATCGTTAGAGATGGATTTTAAATTCTCTTTTAACATCAAATTTGAATTTTTACTAATCAAATCCACATTTAAAGAAGTGGATATCGAATTTATAGGGTTGGTAACATTTTTTTCCAAATAGTACAAATAGAATAAAAAAGGAATTAAAAACAAAAGTATAAAAATTGTTGCATTCCTTGAGAATAAATGAATCAGATAATATAACCCGAAGTTGTCCACTGTAGCTAAAATACCATTATAATCCCCAAAAATATGTGCGATTAAAAACAAACATTCAAGAAAAATAGCTATTAACAATACTGAAAAAGTCATTTTTTGAACTAAATTAATATTTATAGTTCTTTCAAGCTTAAAGACACTAGGATTATATGGTTTAGATAAATAAATAACAACCAAAGCCAACATAAATAAAATTACAAAATAATCTGTATATACTGCAAAGACTAATGCACCAAACATTATTAACAAGAATATTATAGAGTATAGTTTTTCAGGCAATATTGATTTAAGTTGTTTTCTTGGAACATAAACTGGAATTTTTACATAATTGACAAAATAAATTGAAAATAACAACAACAGCAAAGAGATTGAAAGAGATGCTTCAAAATCAAAAATCCAAGAATATGTATAAGGCAATACTAGTGAAAATGCCATAACAGCATAAAATCCAAAATAGGAAACAAACATTTTTATAAAACTAGAATAATTTCCCAAATTAGGAATTTCAAATCCAAATCTATCTAAACTAGCATACCACAATTTCCAAACTAAAACCCCACCAAGTAACACTATAAAAAATCCATATAAATGATAGTAAATATTATTCAAGTCAAAAATAACTCCAATAATTATTTGAGATATTGCACATCCTAAAGCAGCATATGGGCCGAATAAAAGACATATAATTGGAATTATGAAAACTTCTACACCAAATTCCACTCTTCCTAAAAAAACAAATGATAACCCAAATATTGTCAAATCCAATACCAATGCAAATAATAAAATAAATAGGTTTGATTTGAATAAATTGCGAATACCTATCATATCTAATCACCTTCAAACTTCATTATAAGCATTGTTAAATCGTCGAATTGTTCCCTAGTACCGCAATATTGGTAGATATCCTCAGTTAATTCCGAGATTATTATATTTAATTTTTGGTCTTTATACTTATTAAGAGTATTCTTCAGCCTATCATCACCATAAAACCCATCATAATTATTATTTGCTTCAGTAACACCATCAGTATATAAAAATACCATATCACCAGGTTTTAAATTAATTTTATTTTCAGTATAAGGCATATCCTCCATAACCCCCAGCACCAAATCAGGAGAAGTTTCCAAATATTCGAAATCCCCACCATTACGTCTTATTAATGGATGATTATGACCTGCATTAACAAAAGACAGTTCGCCAGATTTAATATTTAATTTTCCAATCCAAGATGTTACAAACAGGTTGTCAGTATTCCTCTCACATGACAGATTATTTACCTGTTCATATACTTCCGACAAATTATTTTCGAATTTAGAATGATTTTTTATTAGATGCATTGTTCTAACCATAAATAATGAAGCAGGGACACCTTTTCCACTAACATCCCCAACTACAAAGATTATGTTTTCGTCATCCACCTTAAAATAATCATAAAAATCTCCTCCAACTTCTTTTGCAGGATTCATAAATGCACAAATTTCAAAAGGACCATTAGATGAAAATTCTTCAAAATCTGTGGATAACATACCTCTTTGAATATCATGTGCAATATTAAATTCAGTTTTGAATCTTTCTTTTTCGATAGTGGATTTTCTAAGATTATTCAGGTTAGATTTGATGATATCACTTAAAGAGTTAAATGAATTAATCAATACAGACATATCATCTTCATCATTCATGAAATTTTTTATCCTGAATGTAGTGTGTTTGTGATATTCAAGCTTTCCTTCAACCACATAATTATTTGTAGCTTCAGTCAATCCCTTAAGAGGATTAGTTAAAAGTTTTTCAACAAAATAGATATGAATCAAAGTTAAAGTCATACTCAGAAGAATTATCAAACCTATAGTAATCATTAAAATAAATCTTATGTTTAAAATATTTACAAAAGAAAATCCTACTATCACATCATGCAGCTCATCAAAAATACCTATTGAAAAAAAGATCATAATAATGAAAAATAAAACAATAATCTTTTCAATAATGGAATAATATTGAGAACTTTGAATATCCCCAACATCAAACGTGTTTAAACTAAAAAGAATTACTGATCCAAAAGCTATAATGAAAAATAAATAACTCCATACAGATTCTGTGAAAATATCGTTGTGAGTATGGGCAAATATAATAAAAGCGCTTAACAAGACTAAAGGAATTAAGAAAAATTTATAGGGAATATTTAATTTGGTTTTAAACTTTTTAGGTATTTTTATAGGAATCTTTAAAATATTAAAAGCACTGATAAATATCAAACCATAAATTATTGAAAAATCAAAAAGATTAAAAGCATATGAAAATTGGTTTAAAAAACTTGTTAAACTATATAAATCCCCAATTATGCTCGGAAAGGCAGCAAATGAAATTTGTAGCAATATCAAATAAACGAGTGAAGAAATAAACATTACACTTACAAACTTAAGAATAGTTGACAATGAACTAAACTTGGGAGCGGACAATTCCTTGAAAGGTATCAGATACCATAATTTATATGCTAAAACAGATACGAAGAATAAAATTGATGAATCAAGTAAGCTGGCAAAAAAATTTCCTCCCCAATAAAATTCGCCGGCAAAAGTTGCACAGGCAAAACCAAGACCTCCGAAAGGACCGAATATCAAACCAAAAACAGGAGCCAAACCCATATCCGGAATAAAAAACCTACCTCCAAAATTCATATGGTTGAATGAATAATACATTACAAATTCAATCGCAAATGTGAAAATGAAAATAAATTTTTTATTTTTAAAAAGTTTATCCAACATGATTCTCCTCATCAACAGCCAAATATAACTAATTACATTTATATTAATATTAATATTAAAATTTTTTTAATTGAACTGAAAAATTAATTGAAACTTTAAAACAATTAAGAAAAATTTAAAAAAATCGATTTTATTAACATAAACCAAAAATATCAAATTATAAATAACTTAAACAATAAATTTTTATTCATATAATAAATTTTTAAAAATATATTATACTAAAAAAGGGATTAAAATGAAAACTGTTGCAATTAATGGTTATGGAACCATCGGTAAAAGAGTGGCAGATGCTGTAGCTGCTCAAGACGATATGAAAATAATTGGTGTAAGTAAAACTAGACCAAATTATGAAGCAAGAACTGCTGTTGAAGAAAAAGGCTACCCATTATACATCGGCATTCCTGAAAGGGAACAATTATTTAAAGATGCTGGAATTGAAATAGCCGGTACTGTTGAAGATATGATTCAAGAAGCAGATGTTGTTGTGGACTGTACTCCAGGAAGTATTGGACCGCAAAACCTTGAAATGTATAAAAAAGCAGGAGTAAAAGCAATTTATCAAGGTGGTGAAGACCATGAATTAACAGGTCTTTCATTTAATGCTTTTGGTAATTATGATGACTCCTATGGTGCAGACTACACAAGAGTAGTGTCCTGTAACACCACAGGATTAACCCGTACATTATCTACAATTGACCCTATTGCAGACATTAAGAAAGTCAGGGCAGTAATGGTAAGAAGAGGATCAGATCCTTCCGAAATCAAAAAAGGACCAATCAACGCAATTGTTCCAAATCCTCCAAAGGTACCATCCCACCATGGACCTGACGTGAAAACCGTAATGAAAGGAATTGACGTAACCACCATGGCATTGCTCGTGCCTACTACATTAATGCACCAGCACAACATCATGGTTGAAATCAACAACGATGTTGAAACAGAAGAAATCATTGAAGCTTTGGAAAAACGTTCTAGAGTGCTTGTCGTTTCTGCAGAAGAAGGTTTAGGCTCCACTGCTGAGTTAATGGAATACGCTAAAGAACTTGGAAGAAACAGGAATGATTTGTATGAAATTCCAGTCTGGAAAGAATCCATCAATGTCGTGGATAATGAATTATTCTACATGCAAGCAGTTCATCAAGAATCTGACGTAATACCTGAAAACATTGATGCAATTCGCGCACTTCTAGAAATGGAAAGCGATAACGAAAAATCAATCGCAAAAACTAATAAAGCTATGGGAATATTCTAATTCCCTATTTTTACTATTTTTTAACTGATTTAAATGAAAAATAAAGTACTTTTTGGACCTGCAGGGAGTCCTATCAACTATAAAGGTGCAGCATATAAAGCGCCAAAATATATTTCTGAAGAAGGACTTAACTCCTATGAATATCAATCCCCTTATGGTGTAAGAATTGGCCAAAAGGCTGCAAACACACTTAAAGAGGAATCTGAAAAACATGATATTCTAATTTCAATGCATGCTCCATACTATATTAATCTGTGTGCAAAAGAGGAAGAAAAACTTGATAAAAGTATTGGTCATTTAATATCAGCAGCTCGTGCCGGCGAATGGATGGGAGCATATCGATTGGTATTTCACCCAGGAGCTTATTTAAACAGAAAACCTGAAAAAGCAATGGAAATATCAAAAAATACAGTTAACAGATTATTTGAAGAACTAGAAGCAGAAGGAATTGAAGAATTTACCTTTGCACCTGAAACTACAGGTAAAAGAACACAACTTGGAAATGTTTCAGAGGTAGTTGAACTATGTGCCACATTCGATCATTTTGAACCTACAATTGATTTTGCCCATGTTCATGCACGTGGACGAGGATTTTTAAACAAAAAAGAAGATTACAACTGCATATTTTCAATCATTGAAGATAATTTGGACATTGACATACTACATTGCCACTTCACAACCATTGAGTATGGTCGTGGAGGAGAAGTGAAACATCACACAATGGATGAAAGTGATGAATATGGTCCGAACATCAAGGATTTACTGGCAAATCTAATTGATAATGGCTGGAAGGCAAATATAATTTGTGAAACCCCACAAAGAGATTTGGATGCCTTAAAAATGAAAGAGATATATGAAAATATGATTTAATAATCTTTTACGGAATCTATTAAATCATCCAATTCCTTAGTTAAATTTTTAACTTCTTTTTCACTTCCCTCAGCAATATGAATAATCAATTCATCAATAAAATCTTCCAGCTTGTCGATAATTTCATTTAATGTATTGATTTTATTATCAAGTTCATTTTTAATTTTTACAGAAGGATTGCTTGACAACTCAATAATATCCAATGCAACTTCCACATTGTTATAAAAAATATTATTACTATTATTTAATGTTGAAATGAAGTCATTATAACTAATTTCTGATGGATCAAACTCTTTTTTAATCAATTCTATGGCTTTACTTACCTTCAAATCATATTCTTCTTTTAAATTTTCAATTTTAATTTTATATTTTAAAAAGAAATCATCATCCATAATAACTTCCGAATTGTCATCTCCAACTTTAACGCCACAATTTGGGCAAAAATTATCATCGACGTTCAATTTAAATCCACAGTTTATGCAATAGTTAAATCCAATCATATTTACACCAATACAATCATTTTTTTCTTAATTTCAAAATTACCAATTCAGAATCAGTTCCCCACCTCATTGGAGTATCCATTGATCCCACACCTGTTGTGACATGGATATAATTGCCTGATTTATTTTTAAAAAGTCCCTTATTATATTTAAACAAGATATTTGCAAAATTCACTACTGGATAAAACTGTCCACCGTGAGTATGGCCAGATAATTGGATATCAAAGCCTAATGATGAAAATTCTTCCCAATTATAAGGAACATGATAGTTAATAATATTTATCAAATTAGGATTTAAATTATTCTTTATTTCATCAGGAGTTGGTGTTGGAATATCATCAAAACTATATGTCAAACCATATATGTTCAGATTTTCAAATTCAAAATTATCATTATCCAAAACAATGATTCCTGCATTTTGACATGCTTCAATAACATTTTCAATACCCATATAAAAATCATGATTTCCAGGTGTGAACACTATAGGCATTTTTACATCCTTCAATCCTTCAAAATCATGAGGCTCCACAACTGAAGAACCGTCGGCCAAATCTCCAGAGATGATGGCTATCTGACAAGAATCTTCCAATTCTTTTAATTTTTCCACAATTTGTGAAATTATTTGTTTGTGCCTTACGGAACCAAAATGAACATCAGACATATGAACAATATTTATATTCCTATTTAAATTATCAAATTCCAATATTTTAGAATTAACAATCAATTTAGTGGCATTATAATAGTTATAAACTCCCAAAACAGGAACAATAGCCAACAATATATAAACAATGAACTTAGGAAGAGTAATAAAACTGTTAAGCACATAAATGAGTACAACATCAATTAAAAACATCAGTGATGCCCACATCCAAATACCATCGACCGTTTGAAAAAATCTTCCAACGGTTGTGGATTTTCTTTCTTCAAAAAACATTGGAATACAACGCATCAAACCAATCAGAACACTTATCACGATTAAAATTACATTATCAATTCCACCAAATAGCAAAAAGATATATTTTAAAAGGAAAAATTGAAAAATAATGTAAAATGGAACGCTGAATAATACTCTTTTTGTTCTAAAACTCATGTTATTATCCCCACATCTTAATATATAACAACAACTATTTAATAACAAGACATACAAAAAAAGAAATGTTAAAAATTTGTACAAATTCCACGGAGGTGATTTATTGAAAACTGACAATAAAAAGCAAGAAATCAAATCAACCACACAAAAATCGGCAAAAATTGAAAAGGAAAATAAAGAATATGCCGAATATGTTGTTCTTAAAGCCGTTGGTTATCCATTTGATTTCAGTCTAATGGAAAACGACTTTGAAATTACTAACTTAAAATTATTCGAAGAATATGCTCGAGAACAATGGTTAGGATTAGAAGTAAATGAAAACTCTTATCTTTTTGATCAAAAAATCATACCGGATTATGGATTTGAAATTGTAACTGCAAAACCAAACGGGTCAATAATTTCTGAAAAAACTGAAATCAAACTTATCCACGAAGAAAACAATAAGTTATCAGATGAAATTAAAGTTGACAATAAAATAAAACTGTCAGATATCGTTGGCCAGCAAAATGCAAAAAATAAAATTAAAGTTTTAATTAAATATTTAGAAAATCCAGAAAAATTTGGGCCTTGGGCTCCAAAGAATATTTTATTTTATGGACTTCCAGGAACTGGTAAAACCATGCTTGTTAAAGCTCTAGCCAATGAGCTTGAAGTTCCACTTCATTTAATTAAAGCCACATCATTAATTGGAGAACATGTTGGAGACAGTGCATCTAAAATTCATGATTTATTTAAAAAAGCTTCAGAAAAATCACCATCAATAATATTCATTGATGAGATGGATGCCATTGCACTTGACAGGTCTTTTCAATCATTAAGGGGAGACGTATCCGAGATTGTCAACTCACTTTTAACTGAGATGGATGGAATTAATGAAAATGAATCTGTCATAACAATAGGTGCAACAAATAATCCTACAAGCCTTGATTATGCTGTGAGAAGCAGATTTGAAGAAGAAATTGAATTCAAATTACCGAATGACAATGAAAGATTAACCATCTTGGAAAATAATTTAAAAACAATGCCTTTGGATTATGATTTGAATTTAGGAAAAATAGTTAAACTTACCAAAGGATTATCCGGAAGAGATTTAAAAGAAAAAATACTCAAAACAGCTCTCCACAATGCCATTGCCAATGATGAAGACATAATCACAATGAAACATATAGATTATGCACTTAAATCTACTAAAGTAAAAAATAACGAAGTTAAAGGAATGTTTGAATAATTATTTTGTATTGAATAAATATTCCGCAGCTGCAATAACTTCCTTATTTTCATCTTTTGCAGCATCCTTTACATTTTTGGAAATATCAAAAAATATCTTATTTACAATAGAATTTGTTAAATTATTTAAAATTTTAGCACTACCATCTACATCAGCCAATTTAACTAATGCTTTTTTAGTTTCACGTTGTCTTATCTCTTCCATTGATGCTCTTAAACTTGCAAGTATTTGCTCAACTTCCATTATTTTAAAGGTCTCTTTAAGTAAAATGAACTCTTCATCAATGATACTTTCTGCCTGACCAAATTCTTTAATTCTGAGATTAGTATTTTCGTCTGCAATTTCTCTCAAATCATCGATATTGAATAATTTTACACCGATTTCACAAACATCTTCAGAGATATCCCTTGGATTGGCAATGTCAACCATCATTAAACTACTATGATCCCTTTCAATGCCTAATAATCGTTCTTTAGTGATAATTGCATGGGGAGCACTAGTGGCACTGATAACCAAATCCGCAGTTGCCAAATACTTCTCAAGGTCATTGAATAAAATAGCTTCACCGCCCAAATCCTGAGCCAATTCAACTGCAACATAATAAGTTCTATTCGCTACAAAAATAGCATTTAAATCCTTTTCAGCAAGTGCCTTAGCAACCAATCTACCCATTTTTCCAGCACCAATAACCAAAACAGACTTATCATCTAAACTGCCCATATGTTTTTCAGCCAAATCAATGGCGGCAGACCCAATTGAAACAGAACCCTTATTGATATTGGTTTTATTCCTAACAACTTGACCTACATGAATGGCTTTAGTAAAAATAGTATCTAAAGATTTACCGCAATGATGATCCTTAATAGCCTTATGCTTAGCATCTTTAACCTGACCTAAAATTTGGTCTTCACCAACAATCATGGATTCCAGACCTGAAGTCATACGCAGAAGATGCATAACTGCAGAATTGCCATATTCAATAATGATACTCTGATTTTCATGTGACAATAACTCATCATCTTCAGAAATATAATCATTTTTAATATAATACTCTTTCCGGTTACATGTAGAAATCTCAACATATTCATTTACGGAATATTTTTCCTGCAATTTCCAAAATAAATCATCAATATCCTTTGAAATATTTTCCATAGATTGAATATCAGCAATTTTATGGTCAACTCTTAAATTTAATATCACTATAATCCCCTTATTAAATTATCAATGTAATCTTTAGCATCATCCATTTGCCTATTTTCAACATATCCCCTAATTTTTTCATCTTCAAAAATTTCATAGAGAACCTGTCTGCGTTCTTTTTGATTTTTAAGAACCCTCTTTAATTCCAAACGAGCATAATCCTGAAGTTCAATTTCAAGAATATCCTCTTCAGTGATTATAGATTGGATTTTCTTTCTAAGCTGTCTAGCCATTAAAGGGCTTTTGCCATTAGTAAAAATAGATATTTCAACATCACCAATTTCAAAACTTGTAGGAACAATTATATCCCCTTTTAGAGGAAAATCAGCCCTATTGACCAATTTATCCTGAGCAATTTCTGAAACATGTTCCGACAATTCCTCATCACCACTTGCAACAACTACCAAATCAGACCATTCAACCAGTTCATCAACATCACCAATAGAATATAAATCGGCGCCCTTATCTTTCAAATCATCAGATAAACTATTTCCAGCCAATTTTACATTAGCCCCATGGTCTAAAAATTTATTGGCACGTCTGGATGCGACTTCCCCAGTACCTAAAATAAACACGTTTAAATTAGATGTTTTAAAATAAAGAGAAGTCCAATCCATTTTAATCAGATTTTTCTATTGATTTTGCATGCAATACTTTAACTGCAGCCCTCAAATCGTTATTACAATCAGTTAAAACCTTCATTGCTTCAAGTTTGCTAATATGAAATGTTTCAGCCAAAGCTTCAGCTCTTTCATCAGGGTCAGGTTTTTTTACTCCAACCAATCTTTCGGACAATTGCTTTTTTAAATCTAAATACTCATCATGACTCATTCCCATATTTTTTAAAGTCATATCTCTTAAAGGACAAGGTTTTGATGGTTTACAACACCACACAAGTGATCCAAAACAAGTTCCTGCTCCTTCACCTAATCTAGTTTCTTTTCCAAATTGAATTTTAATGTCAACGAACTCTTGAGGAGTTAAATTAACTTCTTGCAATGCATTTAATACTGGGCAAGGTTTTACTGGAGGGCAGCAAAAAGCGAGTCCTCTTATATCTCCTCCCCTACAAATATGAGACGGTGCATCTTCCCAAGTCATGATAATCCTCCAAAAATAATTTTCATTATTAGTTTGATAAATATAAAATAATAATATAATGTATTAAAACTTTAAATATATAATCTTTTTTATAAAAAATAATTTAAACATTAGATTCGTTTAAGTATTAAAAGAAAAAAATGATAGCCAAATATAACACTATGAAACCCCATCACATTCTCATAAGTTTAATGATAAGTATGACATCTACCCAATTGGATTCAGAATTGCAAAAACGTATTAGTAAGGTTTAAAAACATTATTTAACCATATTTAATATTGATATGAAAAAGGAAACAAAAATTATTGAAGACATTACCATCACATTAGAAAGAAAAAACATTAAAAACATGTATTTGCGAATTTTACCGCCATATGGAGAGGTAAAAGTATCTGCACCATTATTTTTATCTGATGAAGACATCACCAAATTCGTAAAATCGAAAAAAGATTGGATATTGAAAAAACAAAAATTCATTATCGAAAATGACATAAAAGCCCCATTGAAATACAGCAATGGAGAAAAACATTATTTATGGGGCAAGGAATACACATTACATCTAATTTCCAATGACACTATAAAAAATGTTTTAATAGATGATAAAAAATCAGTAATGTATTTGCCAATCACAAAACGAAGCACAATCGAAAAAAGAGAAAAAATAATGAATGAATTTTACAGGGCTGAAATGAAAAAAGCAATACCCCCTGTTTTAGACAAATGTTCACAAATTGTTGGAAAAAAACCTTCAGAAGTTAAAATAAGAAACATGAAAAACTGGGGAAATTGCAGATATCATGATAAACGAATCACATTAAATTTAAAACTGGCAAAAAAAGATCCAATATGCCTAGAATATGTCATGATTCATGAACTATGTCATTTAATAGAATTCAATCATGGAAAAAAATTTAAAAAATTAATGGACACTTATTGTCCAAATTGGAAAAAAATAAAAAAAATGTTAAATGAATAAGAAAACTATCTATTATCTTTTAACATGTCTTCTTTTTCATCTGGAGTTAATTGCTGAACAATTTCTTCAGGAGTTCCAATATCTAATATTTTTCCTCCCCTCATTAAAGCAGCACGGTCACAAACATCTAAAACAAAGTCCATATCGTGGGAAATGATAATGAATGTTTGTTCCAATTCTGTACGAGCTTTTAATATAGAGTCAGTTACAACAACACGGGTAACTGGATCCATAGTACCAGTAGGCTCATCCAAAACAATAAGATTAGGCTCTTTAATTAAAACTTGTGCAAGTGCAACCCTATGTTTTTCTCCAACACTTAATTGATCAGGATATTTGTCAAGAATTGCAGCAGCAGTTGCATCAGAAAATCCGACGGTAGTCAATGCATGAGTAGCCTTGATTTTACCAAATTCAGCAGGCAAATTTAAACTAATTGCATCAGTTAAATTACCTAAAATTGTTCTGTGAGGGTATAATGAATATTCCTGGTGCAATAAACCAATGTACGGCATGATACGACCACGATTAAGTGGACCTACTTTAGTCATGTCAATCCATTCATCACCAAGCTTTATTTGAATGTCACCACTACTTGGTTCAGTCAAACCCATTAACATCCTAGTTGTAGTAGTTTTACCTGAACCACTTAAACCAACAATACCGAAAATTTCTTCTTTATTAATGTCCAAACTGATTCCATCAACCGCTTTTACTACTCCTCTTTCAATTGAGTAGTAATGTTTTTTAACATCTTCAAGAACAACTTGTTTTTCACCGAATTCAGGGATTTCCGGCTTTTCAGGAATTGGTACAGTTTCCATAAAATGATCAACAACAGTTTGAGGTTCACCCTCTTCTTTGATTTGACCATCATCTAACCAAATAACATTGTCTGCAAGTTCTGTCATTACTTCTGGCCAATGAGAAGTGATTAACATGGTGATTCCTTCATCTTTTACTCCTTCTTTTAGAGTATTATGTAATTTTACTGCAGTTTGAGGATCCAATGTACCAGTTGGTTCATCAGCCAAAAATGTCATTGGTTTTTTAGCCAATTGCCTTGCAAGTACTACTCTTTGCTTTTCTCCACCACTTAAATCACGGGCAATATGTGTAATCCTATGGTTCATTTGAACCATTTCAAGTAACTCTAAAGCAAAATATAATCCTTCCTCATACTCCATATCTTCAGGCATTGCCCTCATTACATTTTCGATTACGGTTTCTTCATCGTATAATGCAAAGTTACGTTGTAGCATAATAGCTATTCTTCTTTTAATACTTGAAAATAACTTTCTTTCAGCATTATAAAAATCAACTTCCTTAGCTTCAAGAGTTCCTCCACAACTACATCTTTCACCAGCATGAGATGGAGAGTCTACAGCCAAACAATCAGGACAAACAGCAAGATTCATTATAATATTACCTGCATCAGGTTTATAATCTAATGTACCCCTAAGCATGTTAATTAAAACAGATTTTCCACTTCCACTACGTCCTAAAATACCTAAAGTTTCCCCTTCATTAATCTTCAAATTAATATCTTTAAGAACATCAACACCATCAAAATTTTTTGTAATATTCTTAAGTGTAATAAAATCCATGAAATCACCTATTGACATAATTTATATTATAAACTATTAATAATACTTTCTAATAACAATTGTTTTAAAAATATTAAAATTGAGAAATATTAAAATCTAGATTGCCCGAAATAACTGCTCTTGCTATTGAAAATCCATAAACACCAGAATTAATCATTTTTTCAATATTCTTTTCACAATTCATGGAATTATTTCCAATTACTTTAATATCGGTATTATCACAAATCTCTTTTACGAGATTATAATCAGCATCAAAAACATCATTTTTCATAGCATCAATATGCAAGTAATCTGCACCTGCATCATCAATTATTTTAGCAACATTTACTGTATCAATTCCATCAACATTAGCCCTAATCTTAACTGAAACTTCACAATTGACATTTTCAACAACTTCAGATATGAAATTTCCAAGGTTAGGATTTTTCAACATTTCCTGTCCACAACCAATAGACCTGATTTCATCTTGGCGACAATGACAATTAATTTCAACAATATCCAACTTTCTAATTTTACCAGCTTCAATTATCGGTTGTGGAGTTGTTGATCTAACATTTGCAGATACTTTTACATCACTATGAACCTTTTTAATAGAATCAACTTCATTTTCAATATGTGAAAAAATTTCATTTAAAGGAAAGTCAAATTCTTTTCTTCCCCGTTCAATAATTCTTTTACTTGCTTCAATAGTAGGTGCATCCAAACTATATCCGCCTAAAGTAGCTACATCAAAACCTAACGGAATAACACGATTTAAAAATTCTGAATCAGATATTCCAGCCATAGGGGCAACTACTTTCATCATAAAATCACTTAGTATTCTTTTTCAATTACCCAAGTCCACATTTCATTATTATTAGCTCTGATTTCTTCAAGACCAATATCAGCCATATAAGCCGCATCTTCAGCATTTTTGCCCCTGCCAATACCTGCTTTAAGCTTAATACCTATTTCTTCATCGATTTCAACCATGATTTCCTCAATTTCTTTTTCAGATAATCCATTACATGGTGACATGAAATTGTCCCCACCAATGAAGAACAATAATGCTCCTTTTTTAATTAATTTAGTCATCAAATAATGTTGAGCTTTATTAACCATGAAACTTGTATCAAAAGCAGATTCAATATCAGTCAAAGTTTCAGTTACACTATTTATATCAATGTGTGCAGCCTGAACATAGCTATCCTCTTCACTAACCAAACTATCAATAGCCAAAATTTCTTTTCTTTCACCTGATTGTGCACTACCCGCTTTTTGAAGAGCAATTGTTGCTAATTTTTGAGCTTCATGAGGAGTCTCAGCAGCCCCTACACCCATACTTACAGTAATAGGATACCTATTTCTGATTGATCTTTGAATTCTTAAATGGTCCTCTTCATCAAGACCATTTGAAATTGCTAGCAAATTATCAAATCTAGTAAAGAATACCAAACCTTTCTTATTACCAAAATGATTATTTAAGTCAGCAAATAAACTAGCTTGAAGCATTTGTAAATCAGATTCTGTACGTGGTCTTGGAGTTACAGTCCATGGCCCGTAATTATCAATTTGTATTAATGTCATTTGTATCATTTAATATTCGCCTCTTTTAATTAAAGAATACTATCCATAATAATTTGTGCTAAATTTTTTTTAGCACCTAAATTATTCATTATAGTATTTGTAACTGTTACCTTATTAACTATTTGATTTAATTGTTGTTTTTTATCAACATCTTTATCATCAATAATAAAATTATCTAGAAAATCTTCATATAATGATGCCACACCAACTGCTGAGACTTCAATATCCAAAGCCTTCATGAATTTACTGGCAGGGCCAGAAACAGAATCAGACCCAATTATTGGAGAAACTGCAACAACATAAGTATCTTTTAAAGCTTCTCTAACACCTTCTAATGATAGTATCGGAGAAATTGAAGTAATTGGATTAGACGGTCCAATAATGACTGCTTCAGAATTTTTAATAGCATCAACAACACCACCCGCAGGTGCAACACTGGAAAATTTAATGTCCAGCACTTCAGGCTGGGATTGATGTTTAATTAAAAAATCATGGAATTCCAATTCACCAATGTCAGTAATTAGTTTAATATCAGATTCTTCATTGCTCATAGGTATTATTTTTGATTCAATGCCCATATTCTCCGCTTGAATTTCAACAGCCTTTGCAAGACCATATTTCTTCATCAGCTGGGTCTTTTGAATTTTAGTTGCTCTATCTATATCACCAATTCTAAGTAGTTCCTGACATCCTAACTCGCAAAGTCTTTCATGAGTAATAAATGTGTCTCCTTTAACACCATACCAAAATTCATCATTAATCATGTCAGACATAGTGTATAAAACCGTATCAACATCAGCAGAAACATAAACTCCAGAAAAATAATCATTTTCCAAAGTATTTACAATGATTGTTAAATCCTTAGGATTGACAATTTCTTTTAACCCTTGCAATAATTTTGGAGTACCTGTACCTCCAGAAAAAACAGTAATCATAATATCCACCTATTTTCTAAATACGTCAAACTCTTTTGGCATGATAATGGATTTCATATTTGAATTCACATCTCTTAATGTATCAAAACCAGAAAAACCACGAATCAAAACGACTGGAAGACCCTCATCAGCTTGTCCCATAATAAGTGATGCGGCAGCAGCCAACTCATCACCAGTAGCAATTTCAGTAGTTTCCAACTCACGGCCGTATAAATCTTTTTCACCCACTCTTCTCCATAATGGAGAAATTCCAGAACATCCAATTGCAGTTCCAATAGCGCCAAATCTAAATGCTCTTCCCTGAGTATCAGTAATTATAACTGCAATTTCTTCTTCAAACTCTTTTTCCAAAAATTCCCTAATTTCCAAAGCGGATTTGTCCGGATTGATAGGCATTGGAGTGGCTAAACCTTCCCCCACATTTGATTCATCAATACCTGCATTTGCACAGACAAAACCATGTTTGGTTTCGGTAATTATGAAGTTAGGGCCAACTTCGACAACCTCATTTGATTCATTTAAAATTGCTTGAACAAGTTTAGGATCTTTTTTAGATTTTTCAGCTAATTCAATAGCTTCTTTAGAGGGATTCAATTCTTCAATATTTATAAAAGTACCTTCGGATTTGGAAATTAAAGTTTCGGCAATCAAAATAATATCCCCATGATGGATAGAACAGCCTTGTTCAACAATAGCATCCTTAATAATCTGTGAAATATTGCTTGTACTATCAACAATTGGAATATTTTCTAACCCTATCAATTCAATTGTCATAATATCATCTAAAAATTAAAAAAAAATAAAAAAAATTATGGATTATAGACATCAATAGTCCATTCTCCATTAAAAACAGCCGCTCCAGAAGTTACAGGCTTTTTATAATTTGCAAAAGTACCTTCATCAAAAATAAATTTAGCAGATTCAGCAGCTGTTTTTGCATCAAATTCAACTACATCATGCACTTGACTACCATAAGTGGAAATAAATACTGCTTCCCCATAAGGAACCGCTTCAACCAATAATTTTTTATCGTTGGCAATTCCTATATAACAGCCGTATTCATCCTTCTTATTTGTTGATGTAACAACTCCAGCAATCCTTGGAGTATGGTAATCATCTTTTTCATAGTCCATAGTAAGTAAAGAATATGCAATAGCATCTTTTATGTTCATTCCCAAGGATATTTTATCAGCTATAACATCAGTATGGGCACCATTTGATACGATAGCCATATCTCTTACAATACGAATACAATTATATGTAATGTATGTATTTTCATAAATATCCTTTTCAAAACCTTCTTTCGGTACGATAGCTGCACGATTATCAAATTTCAAGCATTGCCTATTAGGAAATGACCTACTTGATACACGATATGCTACAAAAGGTTTTCCATCACTATTCATCCCAATTGATAAAATTCTTCCAGTATACATTTTCATCCCTCAATTTAAAGTTCTGGACGTTTAACAGCCACTTCTGGAGGCACACCTGGAGGTGTAGTAATCTCAATTAGACCAGGTTTGATTTTTATTTCACCTTGATCAATAACTTTTGCTTGCACTCCCACGGCTCCGCCTGCAATGGCATCCGATCTGTCTTGACCATTAACTGTAACTTTATTTAATCCTGCCACAGGCACAACATAATATTCCTGATCACCGGAAACATCAGTTACATTTGGTTTTCCTGATGCCTCTTCAGCAGCATCAGTAGCATCAGTTTGAACATCAGCTGAAAAATTACTAGTAACCACTAAAAAAATCATTATAGTAAACAATATATCAATAAATGGAACCAAATTAATACTTGGTTTTTGATCAATAACTTTCTTTTTATGTTTTCTTACATCAATTGCCATTTAAACACCTATTGTCTTAATTTACTTTCAGTAATTTCAGCATTAACATTACATTTTTCTAAAATAATATTTGAAATACTTTTATCCAACATACTCGGTTTAAAAGAAACCTTAATATTAGCATAAGGGTCTGAAATTAATCTAGTGTTAACAACACCTTCAGCTTCTTGAAGAGCTTCTAAAGCACATTCCACATTTGAATCAACTCTAACTTTAACTACAGCATAACCCCAATTAGTCATTTTGGTAGCCAGTTCAATTTTATCCATTTCAGCTTCAATTAAACCTTGAATATATGTGTGAAGTGGAAGCAATATGATTGCTACAAGCAATCCCATAATTGTGGTGGTTAATGCCACATAAATACCTTCAGCCATAGCTGCAGAGTCAGGATGAACACCTAATGATTTGAAAGTCATCCAAATACCTATAACAGTACCAATTAATCCTAAAAATGGAGCCAATTCGATAAGAGTCTTTAGAGTATTTAAACCTTTAGTCATTTTAGCTACTTCAACAATAAAAATCTGTTCCATACTCTCTTCAACTTCAGTTTTATTTTTATATCCAATTTTTAAAGTTTCAGAAATAATTCTGGAAATAGGATTTTTAAAACCATTTATTTGCTTTAAAGCTTCGACAGCACCGCCCCTTTCCATAGAAGCAGTTACAACACCGAAAATTTCAGTTGTATCAACTTTACTAATTTTCCTAAGATATGCAATTTTTCTAATAGCAATAATGAGACCATAAATACCAATGAAAAGAATTATATAAGTGATAATTCCCCCTTGAGTAAAAATATCCATCATACCATCAAAAAATGGCGAAACATATTCTATAATCATATCCATCCTCTAATTATATCATATTGAATTTTATAAAAATAAATATATTAATACATGTACTTAAATATTATTTAAAAAAATAAGATTCTATTTCATTTTTGAAACTGTTGCCCATGATTTTCTAACAAATTCGGGCATTTCATCATAAGTATAATTATTTAAAAATTTTTTAGTGGTTGGGTCTGATGGATATCCAGAACCTATTCCACCGGTTTTGATATATTCTTTATTAATTTCTGCAATTTGAGCATCTCTTTCAGCTTTTGCAATAATAGATGCAGCACTTACTTCAATATATTTATCATCTGCTTTATGCTCAGCAATTACATTCACACCAGTGGATTCGCAAAGATAATTCTGAAATCTTTCAGCCTTAACATCCACAGCATCGACAATAGCTTTTTCAGGATTTAAACGAATAATTAAATCTCTCATTGCATTCTTTTCAATATCATTAAGATTAATTCCATCGGCTCTCATTTTATCAATTTCTAATGCTGAAATGACAACAATTTCATATTCAAACATCTTTTTTAGTTTTCTTGATAAAATTGTTCTCCTATTAGGGGTCAATCTTTTTGAATCTTTTACTCCCATCCTTTCAAGAACTTTTTCCATTTTTTCGGGAATAATTACACCTGCAATAACCATAGGTCCCAAAACAGAGCCACGACCAGCTTCATCAATGCCTAAAATATCCATAAAAATCATCAAAAAAAAGTAAAAAAAAGAAATAAATAATAATATTTATTTCATAGCCCTGAGACGAACTTCAGGTTCTAATGCAAGAGGTTCTGCGGCAACAATAGCAGTACCTTTAGCAACAACTGTCATTGGATCTTCAGAAATTTCAACAGGGATAGAAATTTCATCATAAATTCTTTCTTTTAATCCACGGAGTCTGGAACTTCCACCAACTGCAACAGCATTGTTGTAAACGCCCATCATTAATTCTGGAGATAATCTTTCTAAGACCACATTTAAACCATCAACGATTTGTTGCATATAAGGCTCAACAGCATCGGCTACCAACATTGAATCAATAACAACTTTTTTAGGTCTGTTAGTTTCTAAAGATTTACCAATTACTTCAACACTTAAGTTTTCTAGTTGTTCGGAACAGTGAACCATACCAACTTCCATTTTTGCAGATTCTGCATCATGAATACCAATAGCTACATCATATTTTTCTGCGACAAGTTCCACGATTTTATTATCAATGTCATCCCCACCACATCTAACGGTTTCGATGTCATTAATACCACCAAGAGATATGATTACTATATCAGTTGATCCAGCACCAATATCAATAACCATAGTACCATTTGGCTCAGCAATAGGTAAACCTGCACCAATAGCTGCTGCCAATCCTTCACTAATAACTAAAATATTTTGAGCTCCGGCTTTTCTACCAATTTCTTCAGCAGCATTCTTTTCCACTTCAGATGCATCCCCCGGAATTCCAATAACAATTCTTCCAACACTTTCACCCTCATTAATACCAATCTGCATTGCTTTAATGAGTAATGCTTGTGCTTGAACAACATTTTCAATAACACCTTTTTTCAAAGGTCTTACTGCAAGTATATCTTCAGGAGTTCTACCAAGCATTCTTTTAGCTTCTTCCCCTACAGCTAACACTTCAGATGGATCATCTTTTTTTACTGCAACAACAGAAGGTATTTGATATAAATCAAATTTATCCCCAGAAGGTTTTGCAATAACAGTGTTTAAAGTTCCTAAATCTATTCCTAAACTATTGCTAATAACTTTAGTATTAGTAACTTGTGGTTCTTCCTCATCCTTTCCAAAAATATTCATGATTAATCCTCCGTTACAATATCTTTAAAATCTATAACGAAAATCTTATTTGATGTAGCGATACTTTGAACCTTTTTTACAAAGATTTCTTCATCTACTGAAATTAAAATTGTTGATAAAACAACTTCATTAGCATTGTAAAATGGTTTCAAAGCAGATTTGATGAAGTTTGGTAATTTAACTTCATTACTTATGTCTATATTAATGAAATTAGTAGTCTGTGATTCTTGCAATATGGCGAAGGAAACCTTTGATTTTTCAATGATTGATACTGCATTCCTAATTACATCATCAGGAGCTATAAAAACCATCAAATTAGGTTCTTCAACTAAATATTTACGAGGGATGGCAATAACTGCTCCCCCTTTGTTTTTAGTTTCATTTTTAAAATCATTTATAATGATTGAATTGCCATAAACCATGATAAAATCAAATTTTTTATCTAATTTACCTTCTTTTAAAATAACATGTTCTCTGAACAATATTTTAACATTGTGATTTGAAGCGATAGCCTTATAAGCCATTGCATCGATTAACTCAGCACTGCCTGCAATAATACACCAACTTTTTTCTATTTTATAAGAACTATCATTGGTTATTCTTGCAGCTTGTCTAAGAACACGTATATTATCTTCAATCATTTAACTACTCACATTACATTAATTTAATTTCATTAACTTTAAAAATAATTGGTAATATTCAAAAACAATTAAAATTAATCATTTAAAATATTAGCAATATCACTCTCTTTAAAGTCTAACAATTAATATTTTTTTATATTATTATTATATATATTTTGTTGTTTAAGGTTATTTTATAAAATAATAAATAAATTTCAATTTTTAAAAGTTTTCTAAGTGAAATCAATATTTAAAATAGAAAAAAATAATTTATTTTTAATTAAATTTAAAAACAATAGGTAAACTATGTAAAACAATAAAAAATAATACTTATTAATAACTAAAAATAAATATAGATAATAATAAAACGATTTACAAGATAAAATTAATAAGATATGAGATGAAAAGTATTACTGGAGTCAAAACATGGAAATTGAAAGAACCAATATTCAAAATTTTATTGCAATATCCGACATTATTTCATTATTAAATATGAGTTCGGGGTTTTTATCCATAATATGCTCAATAAATCATAATTTTGAACTATCAGCAATTCTGATGATTATTGCAATTATATTTGACTCCATAGATGGTTGGGTAGCCAGAAAAGCGAATAGAGATGACAGTTTAGGTTTTGGAAAAAATATTGATTCCTTATCTGATATCATATCATTTGGTGTTGCACCTGCAGTATTTCTCTATACTTCCCTAAACACCGCATCAATACCATTACAATTAATAGCAATACTTGTTAGCTTATTAATCGTTATTTGTGGAGTTTTGAGATTAACTAGATACAATGTAATAGCAGACCACATTAAAACAAGCGGATTTATTGGTTTTCCAATTCCAGGAATATCCTTTATAATTGCCACATTGTATTTAAGTGGATTATATAACAATTATTTGGCATTATTGTTAGCTACAATCGTGTCAATTCTAATGATTAGCAATGTCAAATATCCCAAATTCTCAAACATGCCAGCAATTATAATATCTTGCATACTAATCGTATTAATCATACTTCCAATTCCAACAACAGCATATGGCGTTAACATACCTGCGTTAATCCTATTATTATTCTGCTTATACTACCTCATTATTAATTTAATTAAAAAATGAGACCCGTTTACTCCTATTAATTAAATTAACCATCAAAATTAAAAAGGAGTATTTAAAATGAATAATAAAAAACCAAGAGATCCATTTAATTCAGACGGTTTTGAAAAAACAGAACTAGATGAACTTTTACCAAAACCAAAGCCGAAAGAAGATGATGAATTATCACTATTAAAAAAGTTTAATCACAAACTTGGAGTTTATTTAAACCCCAGTGATACAGATATAACTGAAAATGAAAAACGAAGAAAAATAGGAGTTATAATAACAATTTTAATATTTTTAACTTTGATAATTTCATCATACTATTTTTTAATATACGAACCTGGACAGAAAGAATTATCATTAGAAAAAACAACTAAACTGAATGAACTTCATGAATTATATACAGGAGCGCTAGCAGCATCACCCAATGAAATGGCTCTAGAAAATAAGATTGAAAATGGAAAAAGCAATTCAGAAGTTGAGATGATAGATATTATTAATCCAGCCACAAAAGATTGGAAATCGTATCATCAAAAATCTATAAAATCCAACATAGATAAATATAATCGAACAATGGCAGTTTATTCAAATGAAAGTAAAAACGTGATAATGTCACAAAATGAAGCAATAAAAATCGTCAATGATAATGATGCAAGAATTTTATCAAAAATCAAATTTGAAAAGCCAAATACCGTATCTGTTCCAGTATTGGTTTCAAGGCTTCAAGCAGGAGCAGGACTGGTGAATGTTGGAAGCATTGTAGATATATATTCAAACTTGAACGAAAGTGGCGAAAATTTTAGCTCAAACAATACAAATCCAGACATCAGCGGATGTACTGTTTTATCGATAATGAGATACGAAGAAAACGGAGAAGTGGATTCCGAATATTCAAAATCAAAAATGAATGTCCACGGAAATGTCACAAATCCACAGGAAAATTCCAAAAAATTTTCTTCAAATGTATTGGAAATGATAAAAGGCAGCATAATGAACGGATATGACGAAAAAGAAACATTTGAAATGTTAAAAAATTATGGAGTAAAACTATCAAACTATGAAAGGCAAATAAACTTGGGCGATTTAGATGCACAATATATGCTTTTAATTGAAACACCTCAAGACAAAGTGAACTTCATGCTAAACAATATGGACAACATCGTATTAACTATTCCTACAACAAATGCACCTGATTGGATGGTGAATGAAATAAGTTCAACATATGAAAATTAAAAAATATTATTAATCAGATATAACAAAAGTGATATTATGAAACGACCAAGTATCATGACAATAGTTGTTATTATTTGTATAATAATAATTGGAATGTATGCAATGGGAGAAGTGAATTATTTTGCATCCAAAATAGTTGTTGAAAGGAATGTTGAATCCCCAACCGTTGTCATACCTTCAATCGGAGTTCAGGAAAAAATCAATAATGTATCCCTTAACCAAGGTGTTTTTCATGAATTAGACTCTTATAACCCCGATGTTGGAGATGTTCTGATATTCGGACATAGAACGCTCCAAGGTTCGCCGTTTTTAAGACTTAATGAAATACATAACGGAGATTCATTTTTACTTGAATGGCCTGGAATTGGAGAATTGAAATATAATGTAATTGATACAACCATCGTTCCAGCATCATACGAGCTTAATGCACAGGAAGGTGGAAAGAATGTTTATCTAATTACATGCGATCCAATTGGTTCAACCGAGAATAGATTAATTGTCAAAGGAGAATTAGTTGATACACAACCAATCAATACAGCAATTATAAATAGTAATCCTCAAGAATCAAATGCACTATTTATAACAGCAATATTCTTAGTTGTTGGTCTTATATTTAGCTTTTTCTATCCTAAAGACAATAGAGCATATATTTTAGCTACAGTCCTGATTATCACGGCTATATTAGCATTTTGTTGTATTCATCCGATACCTTCGGAGCTAATATATGATAAAATAATATTCCTAAATGGAGGATTATGATGGACGTGGATGAAAAATATTTTTCCAATATAACAAAAAGGGAAAGAGCAATATTTGAAGGTGCAATAAGTATGGGAGCGCTATTCCACCAATTTGTGGGAACTCCCGTCAATCAACAGTCAAAAGGTAGTTTAGAAAGAAGTATGGAAGAATCACTAAAGCTACAGCCTGCAATCGAAGATGTGCAAGTTAAAATTAGATTTGATAAATTAGAAGAATCAATGACTGAATTCGATTATACTTCACTTACCGGAGATATGTTGGATGTTAAAATATTTACAAAAGTGGATAATGTTAAAGCAACCATAAGAATTGAATTCATTGAAGAGCTAAATTACCCATTGATGTATGTAGAAAATATTGAAGAATAAGTTAGTAGATTTTCTCCAAATCTTCTAACAATTTTTTTAAATGACTTTTTTTAATATGATTCATCAATACAACACGAATTGCAATAGGACATTTTGCAACAGAAACTTTCCATCCCAATTTATCCAATTTTTCTGCAAATTGATGGGCTTCAATTTGAGGATGATTGAATGCGACAATATTTAATTCCGGCTCGCATACCACATCATAACCGATTTTTTCCAAACCATTTTTAAAAAAGTGAGTATTATCCATTAAATTTTGAGCTATTTTAGAATATCCTTTTTTACCGAAATACTTCATAATTGCATAAGTTGCTGCAGAAGATGCACCCAAACGTGTTCCAACAATTGTAGATTGAGTTTTTACAGTTAAATATGGAGAATCTACTGCCATAACCTGCAAATATTCCTCTTTTCTAAAGATAATTCCGCCAGCAGGAATAGGTGCAAGACCCATCTTATGAGGGTCAACAGTGATAGAACAAACTCCCTCAAGGGAAAAGTCAAAAACCGGCAAATCATAACCCGCTTCTTTTAAAAAGGGAATTGAAAATCCTCCAAATGCTGCATCAACATGAAAATAAATGTTATTTTCATGAGCAATTTTGGAAATCTCACCAATAGGATCAATTAAACCCAATTCAGTTGTTCCTGCAATAGCAACAATAGCCACAGTTTTATCAGAAATAGAATTTTTAACTGATTCAACATCAATTTTATAATAATCATCTAGTTCAGCTTCAACAATTTTTAAATTAAGCATATCGGCAGCTTTTTTAAAAGAAAAATGAGCAGAACTTGGAATGATAATTTCACCATCAACAATGCCTTTATACTTCCGTGCATGATTCCTGGCAGCACGAATTGCCATCAGATTAGCTTCAGTACCTCCAGTAACAATATTACCGTAAGCATTGTCAAGAGACAATAAGTCCCCAATAGATGCTATTACTTTCTCTTCAATAAGTTTAGTTCCTTTAAATAAACCTGGATCTCCAAGATTAGTATCTAAAAATTTGCAGTAAACCTCTTTTGCAAAAGGATGTGCTTCAGTGCACATGGAACCTAAAATTCTGCCATCAGAATAATTATAGTCTAATTTATGGATTTCAGACAATTCGTCTAAAATAATTTTTTCATCTATTGGTTCATCTTGCATAAAATACCCTAATTTAAAAATAATTAATAAAAATAAAAATAAAAAAAGAAAGAATAAAATTATTCTAAACGTTTACGGGCAGCGTCAAGAATAATTTTTTGTTCAGCTCTAGCAACAGTTTTTCTCACATCAGCAATAGCGTCAGTATTGGATGATACACTTGTAATTCCAAATCCAACAAGTTTTTCAACAATGTGAGGTACACTACCTGCTTGACCACAGATACTACATTTAACACCAGCTTCAGCACATTTTCTAATTGTTCTTTCAATTAGTTTCATTACTGCAGGGTGTTCTTCAGAGTAGTGTTTAGCAACGAATTCATTGTTTCTGTCAACTGCAAGAGTGTATTGAGTTAAATCATTAGTTCCTAAACTTACAAAGTCAATTCCAACTTTAATATACTCATCAATCATTATTGCTGCTGCTGGAATTTCAACCATCATTCCAAACTCAACATCTTTATGAGGTTCAAGACCTACTTCAGAACATAAAGCCTTAGCTTGCACTAATTCTGCAGGACTTTGAGATAATGGAATCATAATTCCAATATTAGTATAACCTTTCTCATGTAACTTTTTAATAGCTTTGAATTCACATTTAAGAATTTCAGGTTGATCTAATTCTCTTCTAATTCCTCTCCAACCAAGCATTGGGTTGTGTTCTCTAGGTTCGTTTTCTCCACCTTCCAAAGTAATGAATTCATCAGTTGGAGCATCTAAAGTTCTGTACCATACTGGTTTTGGATAGAATGCATCTGCTACAATTTGAACATTTTCTGCAATAGTGTCTATTAATTCATCTTCATTATCATCAGCGATGAATTTACCAGGGTGAATACCTGATGTTAACATCAAGTGTTCAGTTCTTAAGAGTCCGACACCATCCGCACCAGTAGCAGCTGCTTTTTCTGCAGCTTCAGGCATACTTACATTAGCTTTTACTTCAGTAACAGTAATAATTGGAGCTGCTTCTACATTGGATGCTACCGGAGCAGCTTCTTCTTTAGTTTCTGAAATTCCTTCAAATACTAAACCTTTTTTACCATCTAATGTTACACCAGAGTTTTCTTCTAAAGTAGTTGTAGCACTACCAGTACCTACAACACAAGGAATTCCAAGTTCACGGGAAATAATTGATGCATGGCAGGTTACTCCACCTTCATCAGTTACAATACCACTAGCTCTTCTCATAGCAGGAACCATGTCCGGAGTAGTCATGGTTGTAACCATTATGTCCCCATCTTTAATTTTATCTAATTCATCAATATCTAAAACAATTTTTACTTTACCGGAAGCCATACCTGGGCTTGCACCGAGACCTCTAACAAGAACATCACCTAAATCAGAAGATTCATCACTGTCTTGATCTACTTCAGCATCTCCCAAAGTAGTGATTGGTCTAGCTTGCAATAGGAATAAACTGCCTCTTTCAAATGCCCATTCAGTATCCATTGGCTCACCGTAATGAGCTTGAACTCTTTTACCCATTTCAGTTAATTGAATGAGTTCTGAATCAGATAATACTCTTTCGTTTCTTTTTTCTTCAGGAACATCTACTTTTACACTAGTACCGTCCTCATCATTAGTGTACATTACTTTTTTATCACTGATTGTTACATTGATAATTTCATTGTTCTTTTTGTCAACTTGATAATTGTCAGGAGTCACATCACCGGAAACTACTGCTTCACCAAGTCCCCATGATCCTTCAATTAAAGCAATTTCCTCACCAGTGGATGGATTTACAGTAAACATTACTCCTGCTTTATCTGCATTTGCCATTTTTTGAACAACTACTGCAATAAATACTTTGGAGTGTTCAAAATTATTTTCTTCTCTGTAGAAAATTGCTCTTGCTTCAAATAAAGAAGCCCAACATTTTCTGATGTAGTCAATTACTTCATCATTTCCGGAAACATGTAAGAAGGTATCTTGTTGACCTGCAAATGAAGCTTCAGGTAAATCTTCTGCAGTAGCGGAAGAACGAATAGCTACATCAGTATCATCTTCTCCAACTCTTTGACATAATTGATTGTATGCTTCAAGAATTAATACAATCATATCTTCTGGAATAGGGGTTTCATTAATGATTGTTTTGATTTCTTCAGCAGCTGCCTGAAGTGCTTTTGTATCATTAATGTCAATTTTTTCAAGAATACTCATGACTTGACCATTAATTCCAGAGTCTTCCATAAATTTTTCATAAGCTTGAGCAGTTACTACAAAACCAGGCGGTACTGGAATACCCGCTTGAGTTAATTCACCCAAATTAGCACCTTTTCCACCTGCAATCCCAATATCAGATTTATTTAAATCCTCAAATTTTACAACATACATGAAATATAACCTCTTGGATTAAAAATATATTACATTGACAATAGTTAAATAGCCAACATTATATCTATATTTAATTTTTAATGTTTAAATATTTAATGAAAATTAGAAAAAATGATAATAAAAAAAAAGTAGAAAAAAAGTTAGTTAAAAAATCTATTTAACTAAATCTTGACCTTTGTCGACAACAATTTTACATGGAACTGGTAATTTCATACCTGCTCTTTTTAATGCAAGTTTAGCGTCTTCAAAGTTCTTTTCTTGACAGTCGATAGTGATGATTCTTTGATCTTTTTTAACGATAGCTTCAACACTAATAGGTTTACCGAAAGCGTTTCTCATACCACTTTGTACCCTATCTGCACCTGCACCAGTTGCCATTGGGTTTTCCCTTACAATTTGGTGAGGGTAGACTCTTAATTTTAAGTGGTAACCCATTCTACCAGCAGCTCTTTGCATTAATCTGTTAGAAGCAATCCTTGCAGCTTCTAAAGAATTATGTCTAATTTGAGCTGGTTTTTTAACAGCTAAACTTAATGACACTGGGAATTCATCTTTTAAGTTTCCCATATCATATTGTACAATTCTTGAATTTGGGGTTTTTCTAATATAATCTCTTCTAGTATAAGCACGAACCATTATTATTCCTCCGAAATAAAAATAACATGTTAAACATGTTTTATTAAAAGAATAGCTATGAATAACGAATTTTTGAAATAGCTATATAAAAATTATATATCGTAATATAATAGAATACTTAAATATATTAATTTAGTTATTAATAAAGGTTACCATATTTTCGAAGTTTAATGATAAAATTATATAATGGCAAATAACATATTTATTTATAGTGACATTATGAAAATATCAGGAAATATTACATTTAATTTTAAAAATGAAAAAGATGCAAAACTCATATATGATTCTTTAGAAGTAGACAATGAAAATTATCTCGAATCTGAAATAGAAGGCAATGAAATCAACTATAAAATTACTTCAAAAAGTCTAGGAAGTTTTTTAACAACTGCAGACGATTTAATAGCATCTGAAATTGTATCTGAAAAAATAATTGAAAATACAAAAAATTAATTTTTAAAATTATTTTAACTTATAAAACATATATAATTGATTTTAATAATTTTCAAATAAAAATATGAATATTCATATACTAATTTTATAAAAATAAAAACAATTGTAAAGAAAAATTTATAAAAAAAAGTTTAAAATAGCAAGTTTTATATAAATAAAAAAAAATATATTAAATTATTATTAAATTAAATTGAGAGAGTGTTTTAATATGGCATGTCATTATCATCCAGAAAGAGAAAGTACAGATATATGTGCAATTTGTGGAAAGCCAATCTGTAAAGAATGTGGTTTAGAAATTGCAGGAAAAATTTATTGTAAAGACTGCTTACAGAAAATTGTAGGAGTCGGAATAGAAAACAACGCTGAACCTGTTGAAGAACCACAAGTTGAAAATGTTTACAATACTCAAGAAGAAGTCATATATGATTCTGAAGAATCTATTACCCAAGAATACGGAATCGCTGATGATTCCCCATACAACATAAGAGACAATATCGAGTATTCAGGAGGTTTGGAATCATCTTATTTATATGAAACCGAAGAACCTCAACAAGTTGTTCAAAATGAAGTAGAATATGTGCAAGAACCAGCACAAACCCAACAAGTTGCACAAGAAGAATATTATGCACAAGAACCAACACAAATCCAACAAGTCGTTGAAAATGAAGCTGAATACTATGCACAAGAACCAGCAAAAACCCAACAAGTTGCACAAGAAGAATACATTTACCCAGACCATTCTTTTGAACCGCAAACAACTAGCGCAAGAATGGACTTAGAAGACAAATACGAAAAATATTTGGATGATTTGTACTTTGATGAAAAAGAAGTTCCTCTAGAAGAACAGCTTGCAAAGGACGAAGAACAATTTGGATCATTAACCAGAAGACCATATAAACCTAGTGAGACACCTGCTCAAGAGCAAAAAAGAGCAAGATCCGAAACTCCTGAAGAAATGGAAGCAAGAATTAGAGCAGAAATACTAAAAGAACAAGGTATTGAACCTGAAAAAGGTAAAAAAGATAAAAAAATTAGAGAATCCAATGAGAATATTCACAACCTAAATTACCAAGAAGAAAAAGAATCAATGGGTGCTGTTGACATATTACTAACCATTGTTTTAGTCATTGTGATTTTAATTGTTATTTACTATCTCGTTTACCTGTTCGTATTACATTCTACATATCCAACATTTATGGATGCACTTTATGGACTTAAAAATCCACAGAATGTTATTAACAGTGCTCTAAGCAAATAATGAAATATTTTCATTATTTACTTTTTGTTTAAAACTTTCCAAACACTCTTCATTTTTATATCCTAAAATCCGGATATTTGATGGGTACCTGTCAATATATTCGGAAATATCACTTTTTTTTATTGGATTTTCCATAATACTTAAAACACGCTCTTTAAAATGAGTTGAAAATCCCTGAAGGATTGAGTTTTTTAATTCATCGACATTGTCATAAAACCTATTATCGACAATGTTTTTTGCTAATTTTTCATTAAATAGATTTAAGTTAACCAATTCATCATAATCAAAATTATTTGCAGTATTTAAAATTGAATCCTCATCACGAATCCCATAAATAATCGAATCATTTTCAATGGCATCCCTTAATACATCAATAGTCTTTTGAGGCATCATATCCAAGACATCAGTAAAATTATCTTCCAAAATACTTTGCCTTATTAATGTGCCGCTTACGCCTCCGATTCTTTCTACAAATAAAAATTTATCTTTAAAATCAAAACCTATTTTTGACAGGGAATTCGCAAAAGAAGCGATTACATAATTATCTTCTTCAAGTTTATCCTTTAAAAGAATTTCACCAGTTGTTTTATCAACGATTTTATAAGGTTTTGGAGCAATATGATGTCCCATATTGATTCTTTTTAAAATTTCATCAAAGCCATCAACTTTCTTATAACCTCTTGGAATATGAGATGTGTTTAATGCCTTAAACATTTTACAAAGACATAACGAATACTGACCTGAACCCATAATTCCCATAGGAGGTCCTTCAACAACAATATCTGCACCTACAGAGATTGCAATTTCAGATCTGAGTTCTCTTGGAAGTATGTATGGAATGCCCCTACCACTTCTTTCAAATAATCCCGGCACAATAGCAACAAATAATGAATCGGGAAAATGTTGCTTTGCAGTTTTCATGCAATGAAAATGACCGTTATGCAACGGATTATATTCTGTAAAATCAGCTACTAAATTAATATCTGAAGAAGTACTGGAAACCTCATATTCGCTTTCCAAATCATTGAAAAACAATTCCATATCTCTTTTAAGAATTGATGAAACTTGAGTCATATATTAAAATATTTACTTTAAATTAAAAAAAATTTATGTTCAATTAATAATATAATATTAATTATAATATATCAGGAGTCAAAATATGGATTTAGTTATAAAGAATTGCAGATTTGTAGATAAGCCAGGAGAATTTTACATTAAAGTTGATGAAGGAAAAATAGTTGATATTTCAAAAACACCTATTAAAGCAGATGAAATCATAGACATTAAAAACAATTATATTCTTCCAGGTTTTATTGACCCCCACATACATTTCAGAGATCCTGGCCTGACTCAAAAAGAAAATTTTAAAACAGGCAGCTTAAGTGCTGCAAATGGAGGATTTACAACAGTATTTGACATGCCAAATACACTGCCTAAAACAAACACTTACAAGGCACTTAAAGAAAAAATTAAAATCGCTGAATCTAAATCCGTTGTAAATTTTGAACTTCTAGTTGGAACAAATACCCTTGAAGAAATGGAAAAAATGATGAAACTTAATCCGATTGCATTTAAGATATTTATGGACTTGGAAAGTGATGAAAGTTTAGAAGAAAATTTCCATAATCTGTCAATATTAAAAGAAAAAACCAATTATAATGGGATTGTAGCGACCCATTGTGAAAAAAAATCCATTGTTGAAAAAGAAACTTCAAGGCTAAAAGAAAAAGACGAAAATGAAGCAATTGACTACAGTTATGCAAGACCGGGCATGTCAGAAGACGAATCTGTAAAGCAAGCTATTGAACTTGCAAGGGCGAATAATTTATCTTTACATATATGCCATTTAAGCTCAAGGAAATCCCTAAGTCTTGCAAAAAATGCAAGTAAAAAGCAAGCAGTAAGTTGGGAATTTACACCACACCATTTATTACTAGATAATTCAGCATACAATATATATGACACATTCATAAAAACTAATCCACCACTTAGAGAAAAAGAAGACAGTATAAACATCGGCGATTTAGATGAAACTTCAATTATTGGAACAGACCACGCACCTCACACAATGGAAGACAAGCAAAAAGGTGTTTGGAATTCATCACCAGGAATACCAAACTTAGAAACCGTAGTGCCACTGCTTTTAACCGAAGTGAATAAAGGAAATATAGATTTAAAAATAATACCAAAAATCTTTTCCGAGAATGCATCAAAAATATACGGTCTTGAAAATAAAGGCAGAATAGCTATTGGAAATGATGCAGATTTTACAGTAATTGATTTGAAAAGAGAAGGCACATTCAATATTGAAGAATTTGAAACAAAAGCAGAATACTCCCCATTTGACGGTTTAGATTACATTGGAATGCCAATAATGACAATTGTCAAAGGAAAAACAGTAATGAATAAAATTTAACTAATTTTTAAAAAAAAGAAAATAAAAAAGGTGTGTTTTCACACCTATTTATAACATAATGCGTCTTCTGGACATGCTTCCATACATTGACCACATAAAGTACAGAATCCTGCAATTGGTAATTTAGGATTATCTGTTTTATGAAGCATATCGTATGGACATGCGTCGATACAGTCACCACATTGGTCACATTTAGATGGGTTGAATGAAATCCTATCTCTGGTTACAGGTTCACCATCAATAGTTACTTCGTATTGTTCAACTTTTAATGCATCGTTAGAACAAACTGAAGCACAAGCTCCACATCTAATACAACTAGTGAAAGATGGTTCAGCATCAGTTTCTACTAAAGCTGGGCAGGACATACCAGTTTTGGTAACTACACGGATAGCTTCAGTAGGACATTTGTTAGCACATGCACCAATGAAATCACATTTTTCTACATCTCTTCCGATACCTTCTGCATCTACAGGTGCACCTTCACCCCATTCTACATCAATTTCTAATGCATCAACAGGACAAAGTTTTACACATAAACCACATGCAGCACATACGCTAGGAATTGCTACTGTTAAGCTAGCACTGTTAGCAGCAATGAAATCACCAGGACATGCTTCTACACAGGTGTTACAACCGATACATTTAGCGGAATCGAAAGTGAAAGATTTAATTTCTTTAGAACGTTTGACTGGTATTTTTTCAGCAATGAATATTGCATTCCAAGGACAGGTTTGTGAACATAAACCACATCTAATACAGTCATCGTTTACAGTAACAGGACTTCCAACTTCTTCGAGAGTAATTGCGCTTACAGGACAAGGTTCTACACAAGTTCCACATCCAACACAATCTTTGATGTAAACAGGACCTTTTCCATTGAGATCTAACTCATATTCAGCAGGTTCTTTAACACCCGGAATTCCAATTACATCAACTGGGCAAATGTCAACACATTTTTGACACATTACACAGAAACCTTCAACTTCTTTTAATTTTTCACCAGTGACATTAATTGTTTCTTGTGGGCAAACTTCTTCACATTTACCACAGGAATCACATAATATAGAGTTGAATACTAATCTTTTTTGAGTTACTCCTTCAGTAACTTCATAATCTTCAACTTTTAATGCACCTTGTGGACAAACGTCAGCACATTTTGGTTCTTCACCACAAGTATCACAGTGAATAATAGAGCTAGGTGTTACCTCAATAGCTGATGTAGGGCAAGTACCTTCACAAGCACCACATTTTATACAGCCATCTTCATTAAATACTATCATTTATAAAAACCCCCTTAAATTTAGAATTTTTTAATGAGGTTTCCTTCACTGTCTACAATATCTACTTCAGCTAATCTCATTTGACTATCCATTGAGTGGGTAGCACAAGATAAACATGGATCGTAAGCTCTGATAACCATTTCCATTAAGTTGAAAATGCTGTCATCTACTTCTACACCAGGTTTGATGTAATCTTTAGCAACTTGGTGAATACCCATTTCCATAGCTGGGTTGTTTTGGATTGTAGCTACAACAATGTTAGCGTAATTACATAATCCATTATCATCAGATTCGTAATGGTGGATTAAAGTACCACGAGGTGCTTCTACAATACCTACACCTTTACCTTCAGTTCTTTCTAATTCATCTGGGAATTTTTGACCAGATAAATCTTCTTCTAATGCGTTAGCAGCACATTCAGCAGATGCTAATAACTCAATGAGTCTTGCATAGTTGAATAATAATGGTGCTTGAGCATATCCGAAAGCGTCACGGAAGTCTTTAAGAGCTTCTTGAGCGAGAGGTGCTTCTTTAGGCATTTGGTCACAGACGTTAATCCTAGATAATGGTGCTACTCTGTAAATACCTTCTGGGTATCCCATTTCTTTAATGTATGGGAATTTTAACCAGGAGTAAGGTTTTACGTGTTCTGCAACATAGTCAGTATACTCTTCGTTTCTGTATTCGAACATGTCGCTTCCATCTTTGTCTTTGAATCTAATGTTACCATTATATACATCCCAAGTTCCGTCAGGTTTTACAGTACCACAGTGTCTAGTGTCACCGAAGTTACCTAATGAAGAGATTAAGTCAATGTTTTCTTCAAATACTGGAATAGCTAAGTCTAAAGTAGCTTGTGCTAATTCTACATTTTGTTTAGCTCTTTCGAGTAAATCTTTTTGAGTATCAGCATCTAATTCAGTAGAGATACCACCAGGAGTGGATGAAGTAGGGTGAATAGGACGACCACCTATTTTTCTAACCATTTCTAATCCGTTTCTTCTGATGTTAATAGCTTGAAGTGCAACTTCAGGCATGTCTTTAATTATTTGGAAAACATTTCTAGTTTTTCTGGTTCCGTTAGGAATGATTAAATCTGGTGCAGCTAAGAAGTAGAAATGAAGTGCGTGGGAGTGCATGTATGAACCCCAGTTCATAATTTCTCTCATTCTGTAAGCAGCAGGTAAGATTTCGTAATCATCAAAACCAAAGATTTGGTCAACTGCTTTAGCAGCTGCTAAGTGGTGTTGTACATCACAAATACCACAGATTCTTGGTACGATTCTTGCTAATTCTTCAACAGGACGACCGGTTAAGAATTTTTCGAATCCTCTGAATTCCATAACGTGTAATCTTGTTTCTTCTACATTTCCTGCATCGTCAAGATGTACGGTAATTTTAGCGTGTCCTTCAATACGAGTAACAGGCTCCATAGTAAGTTTAACCATTTTATTCTCCTCCTTTCTGCATTTTCATAGGTACTAAAGCTGCAGCTAATGTGTAAGTATAGAATGTACCTACAATATCATCTAATTGATCTGCGACAGTTTCAGGATCTACAGTTTTATCTTCGTTTACACCGTAGTCAGATGCAATCGCACTGATCATTTTTGCTCCTTGATCTAATACTTTAGCAGTAGGACCGTAACATCCTCTACATTGGATACCAATGGAAGGACATTCTGCACCACATAAGGATACAGTTGCAGGACCCATACATACTAAACCTTGGGTAATTAAACATAAATCTGGTTCAGGAGCTCCTAATTCAAATTGTCTTTTAATGAAGTCCATAGCTAAACCAGCAGGTGGTTTTTCTCTAGGACATACTTCACAAAGGTTAGTTGAAGGTAATTCGATAGTTTCTCCTCTTAATAATGTTAAGATAGCTTCTGCTACAACATCTGAACGAGGTGGGCAACCTGGAATCATTAAATCAATGTCCATACATTCACTTAATGGTCTTACTCTGCTTTCGAGATGAGGTACATCTTCGTTAGGAATAATTCCATCAGGGTTTACAGTAGATACTGAGTTAATGTATGCTTCTTGTTCTAATTCTTCAACAGTCCATAAGTTTCCAAGACCTGGAATACCACCGTAACATGAACAAGTTCCGTAACAAATTACCATGTTAGCTTTTTCATTTAACATTTCAGCTAATTCTCTGTTTTCATCGTTTCTGATTCCACCTTCGACAATAATGATATCTAAATCTGGTACTTCATCATATTTAGTATCCATGAGCACAGGGGAAAATTCAAAATCTGCAAATTCCATTACATCAATTAATGATTCGTGGAAATCCGCAATGGATAAGTGGCAACCGGAACATCCGCCTAACCACATAGTTCCTATTTTAACTTTATCTGCCATATTAAACTCCTCCAATTTATCTTTCAGCATCTAATTGTTCTTTTAATGGAGCTGGACCTAATTCTTTGATTCTGTTAACCATCATTTTAACAGATTCAGAGAATTTTTCACCTTCGGATGCAGAAATCCAATCGTGGTGAACTCTTTCTTTTCCAATTCCCATATCTTCGACTAATTTATAAATTAATCTCATTCTACGATCTAATTTGTAGTTACCAGCATCATAGTGGCAGTCACCCATGTGACATCCAGCTACAAATACCCCATCAGCACCTTCTTGGAATGCTTTTAAAACAAATTGTGGGTCAATTCTTCCAGAACACATTACACGAATAACTCTAATATTCGGTGGGTATTGCATCCTTGCAGTACCTGCTGTGTCTGCTCCTCCATAGGAACACCAGTTGCAACAAAACATTACAATTTTTACATCATCAGCCATAGAGTTTCTCCTCCTCTATAAAATATTTTTTACAATTTTGAAAAACTTTTGTTTCTCAAAACCAATTTTAAAGTTTTTTAAAAAATTTTAAAATCTTTTTTTAAGGAATACATGTTTAGGTACGCCTTAAAATCACAATTTTATGTACGTAATGAGCTAGCTCAGCATAACATTATGTACTGATTAATATATTTCATTAATAATTAATATAAAGGTTACTTAGAAAAATAAGCCAAAAAGTTTATATACTATAAAACAAATTTTCGAAAATAAGAAAAATAAAGACAAAAAAAGAAAAATTAGATGGAATTACATTCCATCGAGACTCATATCAATCATATTCTGAGTTTGCTCAGCCAATTCATCAGGAAGCCCTGTAATATCCATGTTCAAAAATCCTCTAACAATCATGGATTCAGCATCTTCTTCCTTAATACCTCTGGAAGTTAAATAATTGATTTCATCTTCAGAAATCTTACCTACAGCAGCTTCGTGAGACATTTCAAGATTTGCAGAGCTTGCTTCCAATTCAGGAACCGCATAAATGAAACTATCATCAGATAAAACCAATCCGTGACATTCCAAATGACCTTTAACATCAGGTACAGTTCCAGCCAAATGACCTCTAGCATATATTTTGGATTCATCCTGAGCAACAGCTCTTGATATAACTTCTCCTCTAGCACCTTCAGCATTCAATAAGACTCTTGAACCTACATCAATAATGGAATCTTTTTTACCGCCTTGTATACTTTGGAAAATAGCTCTAGAGTTTTTACCATCACAATATGCAGTAGGAAATGACTGGATAGTGCTTACAGGACTGGTTAAGATATAATTGTTAATATAAGTTGAATCATCCATTAATTTAACACCAGTTCTTGGACGTACTTCCACTTCTTCAGCCCAATTATGAACCATAGTAAATGTTATTTTAGAACCTGGTTTTAAGTACATTTCAGAAACACCAACATGCATTGCAGATGAAATGTCACTGCCTGTCGCACATCCTGTAATCAAATGTAGTTCAGAGTTTTCTTCGGCAATAATAACATTGTGTGCAGTTTGCATAATGTCAGTATCGCTAATGAACATGCAAGCCTGAACCGGCATTACTTCCTTAGTTCCAGGAAGGGACCTTACAAAGTATCCGCTTTTTACGCCATCTTTTTCTTCACGAAGTGCAGTTTTTGCAGTATACTTATCTGCATCCGGTTTGACAACATTCCAAAGATAATCTTCAACCCAACTGTATTTATCCAATGCAACACCAATATTCATTACCTCAATTGAGTCAGACATGGAGTTATTGGTAAAAATATTACTTTGATCAACTTGTAAAAATGATCCAGACCTGTTGTTTTCTTCAGTGTCAACACCGACTTTTAAAAGGTCTTTTTTGGTTTGTTTATTCAAATCATCCAAATCATCAATCATATCCAAAGCATTGACAGTTTCATCAGTGAAATTTTCAATGGTAATATCAGCACCTAAAGCTGCCTTTTTATCTTTTGCTCTTTCTGCATCATTATAAACATTGCGCACACTCAACACATCCATTAAAACCATTTTTTCTAATATCTTCTAAAATTTCAGAAGGATTTCCAGAACAAGAAATTACCCCATCTATTAAAACATGTGCTTTATCTGCACTGACAAAATTTAAAATATAACCTAAATGAGTAATTAAAAGACCACTTCTTTTTCTTGAACGTTGTGGTTTATCTTTATCCAATAAAGTTCCTATTTCAGAAGCCAACAATTCTACATTTTCTATATCTACACCTGAATCAGGTTCATCAAACATAGTGAAATCAGGCATTTGAGCCAATAACTGTAAAATTTCAGAACGTTTTACTTCACCACCGGAAAATCCTAAATTAACATCCCTATCCAAAAATTCATCGCTGAATTTAAGTTGTTTAGCTAATTCTTGCATCCTAGGATTCAATTCTTCATCCATATCCTGATTAGAAACTATTTTTAATAAATCTCTTACTGATACTCCCCTAATGGATGGAGGAGTTTGAAAACTTACACCAATACCTAATTCTACTCTTTCAGCAGTTGTCAAACTAGTAATATCCTGACCTTTAAATTTAATAGATCCTTGAACCACGTTATATTGTGGAAAACCTAAAATAGTTAAAAATAAAGTACTTTTACCAGCACCATTCGGTCCTAAAAGAACATGAGTTTCACCTTCTTCAATTGAAAGGTTGATATCTTTTAAAACTCTTTTACCAGCCACCTCAACGCCTAAATTTTCTATTTCAAGCAACATATAATCACCTTAAAAATAAATATGAATTTGTTATACTAATATAAATTTAATCTACTAAATATAAATAGTTAACACAATATATAAAAAGAGATTAAAAATAAGATAATAATAAATAAAAAAAGAGATAACTGAATTATTCAGTTACAATAATAAATTCGCCAACTTTTTCGACTTTAGCAAAAGGAACTAACAATAAGTCACCATTTCTTTTAGCACCTTTCACATGAATATTACGGTCGCTTTCAACTCTAATAGCAATATCAACAATTTTACCGGTTTTTTCGTTGATAATTAATTCATCCAAAACACCAAGGATGCGAGCATTATTGGTAGCAACCTGATAATTTTTAATTTCACTCCATAATTTTTCTTCTCTTTTTGGAATTTGTTTATTTTCCATGAACTCACCTAGTAAAAATTAAATTTAGTTATATAAATATTTAACTTCATTATATTTAAACATAATATTGATTGTATAATTTTTCAGCAACTTTGCTATCGGGAATAGTATTGATATTTAAAGCCAGTTCGGCTTTTGGAATAATTAACTGGTCTTCATCCTGAACTATATTAATACTTCTTAAAACATTTAAGCCTGAAGGCACATTGCCATTAAATTCATAAGTAAATTCAAGTCCCAAATCTTCAAAAATCTCAACAGGAACAAGAACTGACAAAGCATCTTTATCAGACTTCAAATAATATTTTAAAACATAGTCTATAGTTTCTGTTGAAATAAATGGCAAATCTGCATTAATAAAAAGTAAAATATCTTCACTGGATTGATTTTCAAAATAATCCAAGATAAATGACAAGTCAGTCAAATAATCATCCCCTGACGTATCCAAAATTTGAAAATCATCATCAAGGGAATTCAAGTAATCGATTGTTTCAAGAGTATTGGGACTGACTGCAATAATTAATTTATCAATTAATTTAGATTGATTAACATTATCAATTACATATTTAATTAAAGGTTTATCATGTAATTTGAAAAGAGGTTTTTCACAAGGAACTTTCAGTCTAGTTCCCCTACCTCCGGCCATCAAAATTGCATAAATCATGATAAACCACATTAATTTAAGCGAATTTACCGCCAGCCATTTTCATACGATCTTTAAGAATGCATCTTCCCCCTTGTTTTCCTCCAATAGGGAATTTAGGAGTACCCATTGAATTCATACAACGAGCCATGATTGCTGAACCAAGAGCAAGACCATCTTCAACAAATACTACATTTTCAAACTTATCTTGCACTGCCTGTAAAATAAGTTCAGGTTTTCTACCAGTAATTCCTGCCCTTCCTGTAATACCTAAAGCAGAGCCCGGAACGATGACATTTTCTTCAAATGCAACATCCAAAACCCTTTTAACTATGTTTGTACTAACATAATCCAAAGTTGAAAGTAAGGTTGGAAGACCATCAGCATCATAGAATTGAGCACCCAATTCCATCAATTCAGGTAATTTATCCCCATTAACACCAACATCACAACCAATTAAAGTAGTGCCCGCATTATCTGCAGCAACCGGATTAACTGGAACAGTACCAAACCTTTGAACATCCATTGGAACTTTACGAATATCAATTAATTTATGAGCCTCAAGCGCATTAGCTTCAGCCTTTTTATGATTAGCTTTTTTCATTGCTTTTTCATCATATAAATCTAAAGCCGCTCCATTTTTCTTATCAATTTGACCAGATCCTCTAGCAAGAGAATCGCTTACAACACCCGCAAGCCCTAAAAAGTTACCAACAGTATTTGCATAAGGTTCATTATCATTAACAATACGTCCTGCCAATGTTGATCCGAAATCTAAAGAAACACAAGGGTTTCTATAATCAACTTCAGTCCATTTAGCACCTAATTTAATTCCAGCAGTAACAAGTTCACCTTCCATTTCATTAGCAACTGTTTCTTTACCTTTAGGAGGAACAACACTTACAACAGCCCCATCAAACATGATATTTTCCAAAAGAGAATGTTTCTGTAATCTTTCCGGAAGTTGAGAAATACTCATTGCTGGAGACATCTTACGAGGAGGTATATCTGCTGCAAGACAACCATCTGCAAGTGCAATAATGAGTTGACCCGCTTCTTCTGCAGTTGCAAAACCTGCAGTTACCCCAGTAGATCTAACAACAAAATCCAAATCTTCATCCTTATCTACTTGACATTTTTTAAGAGATTCCAAAACAGTATCTCTAATTAAGTCAGTTACAGCTTCCTTGGAAAGTTCAATTCCCCACACAGTTTTACCAAAAACCTCTTCTGAAGGTTTAGGTGGCCTAATATCACGAGTCATTTTAACTGTTTTATTCAAAAGATAAGATTCACTAGTATTTAAATTAGTAGCCATTACAATAGATTTTGTAGTGGTGTTACCTAATTCAACAGAAGCAGTTACATAAAAAGTATCAGGCTTTTTAACAGCACCAGGACTTGCAGGACCTGCCCTCTGAGCCTTTAATGTAGCCAAATTGCCATCTTTGGAATGGGCAATTATAGGTTTAGGACCTTTATTAAAAATTTTACTTAAAAAAGACATTATTCAACCTCACCAAAATATAAAGTTAATTAATAATCTCTTTTTAAGATAATATAAATTTTATTAAAAAAATCTTTAAAAAAATCACGAAAAATAGTTAAAAAAAATTAAAAAAAGGATTAGATGAAATGAATCATCTAATCGGGACCCTTATTGTTTATAATAATTTGTTAATTGGGTGTTCTTCTACAGGTTCGGTACCGATATCTTTTGCTGCTTCAGCAATCATGATATCTGCCATACCACAAGCAGGGAATGCAAGTCTTGCGTTTTCGATTGGTCCAAAGAGAACGAAGTCTCCTCCAGCCATTTGTTGAACAATGTTAGAACCAATATCACAAACAGGCCATGCTTCTTTGTGTTCTTTTTTGTATCCTCTTAACCAATCCCATGCGGATGGTACGTTGTGAATACCAGATCCTACTGGGTATCCCCATTTAGCTTTTACAGCGTAGGAAGTTCTTACAGCAGGTCCTGCACCTTGACCTAATGGAGTAACTGCTACATCCATGAATGGTTTAGTAATTCCACATTCATCAGCCATTTCAAGGATACCTTGATCAATTACATCTCCACCAGTTTCCCAGATTTCGATTTTTCCTTCTACACCAGCTTTCATTGGGTTGAAACCTAAGAGAATGGATGCGTCGATGTCTGAGTTTTTAACAGCTTCGATTTCACCAGGTTCAGCAGCCATACTTAAAGAGTTGTAAACAGCTCTTTCGCATAATCCTACTTCTTGAACGTATTCTACACCTGCAATTTTAGCAGCAGCTGCAGTTGAATCTATAAGGAAAGGTTTGTCACAGACGTCTCCTACAAATTCTAAGTATTTTACCATAGCGTCTGCAGTAGCACCGAAAGTTTGTACAACACAAGGGTTTCCGGTTACATCGGACATTTCTTCCATAGTTTTAATTCTTTCTTCAGCAGCATCTTTATCAAAGATACCTTCTTTTTCATCACTAATAATATTGTGTCCACCGTAAAAGATTGTTCCTGCTAAAACAGTAGGGTATTCACCAGGTTGCCCTCCCATTTTCATACCAGCAACATCAATGACGAGTTGTTCTTTATCAAATCTTAACATAAATATAAACCTCCTATAATAAGGCAGATAACATTGAAGTTATACCAAATTTTATGGCTACAATTAAAATAATTAAGCCAATTATAATACCATATAATATACCAACATCCCTACCATTTTGTTGGCCTAAACGTTGATAGTATTCACCTACAGTGAAATCAACTTTTTCTTCTGCGTCATCTAATTTTGCAACAATTTGGTTGAAATCATCTGAGGAAACCATGACTTGAGGTATTGAATTATCTTCTTCACTCATAAATAACACCCCTTATAATCCCATTGCTTTTGCAAGTGCAGGAATAATTACGATAAAAAGTAATGCTATGCAAGCACCAATAGCAAATCCTTTAAATCTAGTTGCAAGTAAACCTGCGAATAGTTTACCTTCTCTTGCAAGGAGTTTAGAACTATATTCAGCATCATCTGCTGCGTTTTTCATCCCGTGTATATTTGGTTTATTTGAAATTTGTACCATATTCATCTCCTCCTTAAATCAAGAATAAAATTCCAATTATTAAAGTAAAAGCTAATCCGATCATTATACCTTGGACTTTACCTGCATAATTACCAGCCATATTCCTTTGAACTGCACCGACCATGTCGATTTTAGTGTTTATATCCCTAATTCTTGCTTCAACAAGAGCAGTTTCAGCAGAAACAACTTTGATTGCTTCTCCTTCTTCTTCGTCATCGCCATCATCGTCAACGGAAATAACCATAGCTTCTTCTTCAAAAGCACCTGGATCTTTTTCTACACATTCATTGATTTTTGATTGAATTGCTCCGACATCTTCTGTGTCGATTAAATCAACAATCTCCAATTGTTGTTGGAATCTTTCAACACCATCGAGAGGAACATTTTCTACGAAAGGAATAGCACCAGTTGCACCGATGATTTTCTTTTTGTCAGCATCTGCACCGTTTTCATGTAAAGCTTTAAAACTTTGACCTGTGATGTGACCTTGTACTTCAGCACCAGCTAATATTAAGAAACGAATATTAGGGTTTGAAATAATGTTTGCAACTACTTTTTCTATTCCTAAGTTTTCTGTTTTACATGGACCTGCAATAGCTGCACCAGAAAGTTCAGCTTCAATGTGAGAAGCTAAAGTTGTTACTGCAACTGGGCTTTCTGGATCACCGACAATGTAGTCTCCACTGATAACCGGCCAGCCGTCTGCAGGAGCTTTTTTATCAGCCATCTATAAAACCCCCAATATTTGTAATATAGGTAATGCAGCAAATATGATAAATGAAGCTAATAAGAATCCATATACCATGTTAGTTAATAATCCTGCGGTAACATAAGAACCTTCCCTTCCAGGGAAAGAACCAACAGGACTTGTGTATGGATCTAATGAAGCCATCAATTCATCAGCAGCTAATTCCACTTTTGCTACTTGTTCATTTACATCATCCATAGATAGGAGTACGATTCCTGAACCTAAAGATGAACTTATGAGCCCGGATACTGGGTCATATGCATAATTCATTTCAGGTACAATTTGTACCATAGGTAACATTTGAGCCATATTTAATTCCTCCTAATCTAATTTTCCACTTTAGGCCATAATCCAGCCCATTTGGTTGAAGCTGCATCATTACATGAAGCTTGTACGAATGCTCTGAATGAGATAATCCAACCGATTAAACCAACGATGAATACAATGAACCAACCGAGTCCACCAGTAGTGACAGACATGAGACCAGTAATAGCCATGGATAAAAATGCAGTAGATGCTGCACATTTGAGGGTTCTTACTTGATCTTCGTTAGGTCCTAAACATGCGTTGAATGGGTGTTGGATTGCCATAGTACACATAATAAATAATACAGCAATAAAACCAGTTGCAACAACATTTTCATAAATTGCAGTCATATCAAAAGTACCAGCAATAGCTGCGGAGAATCCTAAAATAGATAAACAAGCAGCACCTGCAATTTCAATAGTACATTGGAGCATAATAGGGATTTTCATACCTACAATTTTAGTTGCGACAAGAGCAATGATTGCACCAATGATAATAGCAATAACTAAACCTGCAACAGGTCCTATTAAAGGCATTTTGATAAGAGTTGCTAAACTAATACCTGCTAAAGATGAGATTACACCTACAGATAAAGACATGTAACCGATAGATGGAACACCAGTACCTAAACCGTAACTTGCTACTCTACGAATAGCGTCAGCACCCCAAACAATAGCGCATACAGCACCAAGAGCACCGAATAATGAACCAATAGTTTCATTTAACATACCGGATAAGTAAATACCGATTAATCCACCGACAATACCTAAAATTAATAAATGAGTTGAGCTAACTGCACCTGCAGCTGCACCATCAGCACTTCCACCAGCAGACATTTAGATACCTCCAGTTAAAATAATACAAAAGATTCCGACAACAATAGATGCGATAGCACATGCAATTGCTCCAGTTCCAATTCTTTTGAATTTTGGATCGTGCATACCTTCAATGGTACCACCAATGTTATAAGAAGCAATTACTGAGTTAATAAAGAACACACCTACACCTAAAATAGCAGCTAAACCAATACTTACAGCAGGGTCAGTTACAAAAGTACTGTCTTGAACAGCTTGATAAATTCCGTAGTAGACTAATCCACCACCAAAACCACCGAAGAGACCTCCAATGAGACCACTTATGAATGAAGTTAAAGGTACACCGTGACCTTCAGTACCAGGGGTTTTGTAAGCTTCTTGATTACGTTTAGTAATCCAGTCTACAGGTACTTTAGATGCAGCAGGAACAATACCTACACCGAAGATGTAGATTAAGTTTGCAATGAGCATAGTAATACCCATCATAATCATAGCACCTATTGCACCACCTATACCCACTATATAGAATGGTTCACCTGTCATAGTTGCAGCAGTAATAAGTCCTGTTAAACCAGCACCAGCAGCTAACATAGCAGTACCGGTACCTACACCAGTAGCTGTTGCCATAGCCGCAGGAGCTCCTCCTACAGGAATAAAGTGCACACCTGCACCAATCATAATACCGCCTATAGCGATGAATAAAATTAATGTAATTGGATCCATAATCGAAACCTCCTTATTCTTCCTCATATGGTCCATATTGGTTTCTTGCAAATACTTCTAATCTATCATCTATTATAATTAATAAGATAATGATTATAATACCAACAATAATACCACCATATACTCCAAATACTACTGTATTCCAGAAACTAAAGAATACAACGAGACCGAAACAGAAACCAGTTAATGGTCCACCAAATTTAGCACAGAAGTTTACTACATCCATTGAGTTTTTAGCACCTAATGGAGCTTTAGTAACAATATCCCCTTGAATAGCTACAGGGGTTCCTCCACCAAATTCGAATTTTTGATACTCACTTTCAGCACCATAATGAACGTCCCCAGTTGAAGATCCAATAGCACCGAGAGCAATACCCCAAAGCATTGCTAAAAGTGGTAATGGGAATACGTGTAATGGGGTACCATTAATAGGAATGGTCATCAAGTAAGAAATTCCAACAATACAAAAACTAGTTATAAATCCGTGACCTACAATAGGTCCTAAAGATTGAGTTAATACATCCATAAATAATGGTTGTTCAAATTGGGATTGTCCAACAATCCTTCCCATGTGGGATGTAACAGTATAAATAGCGTGAACAAAAGCAGCGACACAAGCACCCATTGCAATAGCTACGAGAGGCATCATACCTAAAGACATAACTAATCCTGCAATAGCACCAGCGACACCACACCAAACACCATAAGCGACTGGTTCACCAGAAGCCGCCTTGTTTATCATACGGTGTAAATGTCCCATTTGTGGAGCAAGTTGAACTTGGGAGTTAGGGTTACTTTGAGAACCAATATCAGATTCTAAGTCCTCTGCAGCCCCTCCGATAGTAGCAACTGCACCCATTAATGCAACTACACCTAATGTTACAGGGTCCATAATTTTTTTCCTCCATATTTTTTATTAAATTGATCATTTAATAAACGTGAAATTGATTTTTGTTCCATACAAAAATCATTGAAATCGTAATATCCACCATATTATAATAATACGATGTTTCAGAATTTTTCAAGTAAACTTGATTTTTGTTCCATACAAAATCAAAAACCTCAAAAAATACCTTCCAATATTACTAATTATTATATTTTATATGCTTCAAATATAAATGTTTTGGAATTTTTCAAGTAAACTTGATTTTTATAAAGTGGTAGATAGGTGAAATTAATCACCTATCATGTGTTTTTCTATCTATTTTGCTGGGGTAATAGCAGTTCTTTCACCAGCAGGTTCGAATTCTCTTAATGCACCTTTAGCAAATTCTTCACGTACTTTACTGAAGTCAAAGACTAAGTTTTTGTCAGCAAATGCGATTTTTACTAATGGGTTGAAAGCCCAAGCGTCTCCACGAGCGGAGTGAGGTGCTTGTGCAATACCAGCGTATTCACCTTGGTGACCTACGTTCATTGCGTAGTTAGGATAGTTAGGTCCTCTCATTTCGAGTGGTAAACCTTCATCGTTTCTGATGGAGAATACGTTAGCTGCACCACATTGATCTTGTAAATCGAAACCGTAGAATCCGAGTCTGGAATGTTGTTCTTTGTGTAAGTACATAGCTAAGTACCATGCGCTTAAACCAGTTTGTGCATTTCCAGTAGCAAATGCAGTAGATGCACCAGCAGCTGCGGAAACAACGGATGCTCTTTGAGATCCACCGAAGTGAGTTTCGAGTAAAGCTGGGTATTCTTCGTATTGTTCTAATGCGTAGAATGCTACTTCAGTACCTACATCAAGAACAGTGTCCATGTTGTTAGGTGCTGAGCATAAGTCACCGTATTTGTCTTCGACGTAATCTTTACCGTAGTAGGTGAAGTCGTCTAATACGTTATCGGTGTATGCTGCGGTAGCATATTGAGTAAATCCTACACCACCAGACATGTAAGAACCTAACCAAATTTGGTCGTATAAAGCAGCACCTAAAGCTACTACTTCTAAGGTTGATCTTACAGGGTCATCAGGGTAAGCTCTGGAACCTTGACAGATATCTGCCATGAATCCGAATGGAACTCCACCAAGTTCGTTTTCTGCTCTTGCTCTTCTTACAGGTAAGTAAGTACCCATGTGAATAACTTCTGCGTGTTTGGATGCGTATGCGAAGTCACCAGTAGCTCCTTCACCAGCACATTGGTTGTATGCAGAAATCATGGACATACCAATTTGCATAGCAGACCATCTGGATGTGTTACCACCGTCACAGACTCTTCCTACAATGGATGGAATTCTTACAGCTTGCCAAATAGCTCCGCCAACTTCAGCTTTTAAAGCTTCAGCTTGTTCTTCAGGGAACTCTTTGTTGATGTCTAATACGAATGCTGAGTCAATTTCATCAGCTAATTCGTCGTCACCAGTGAAAACTTTTACATAGGAATCTTGTACTACTAATGGGTCGGTTTCGACCATGTGTTCTTGAACTACTGCTGCACCAGGCATAGCGTGGTTTACAGTTTCTAAGTAATGAGTAATTGTTTCAGGAGTTACTTCAATACCTAATCTTTTTTCAAGAACGTTGTGTGCAGTGTTTAATCCTACAATTACAGTTCTTCTAATATCATCCCATGCTTGTTGAATAGCTGCGTTGTTAACATAGTGTAAATCGTCACCTTCTACAAAAGTATCAGTAGTAGATAATTGGTAAGACATTAAAGCTCTTTGACCTAAAGGAGTACCAATGTCCGGGTTGTACATTGGGATTCCTCTTTTTTCAGCGATTTCTTTACCTTCGTTTACAAATGCAGTTTTCTTTGCAGATTGAGTCCAACCACCCATGTTATAGAATTGGGTTCTTTTTTCGGTTGGGTCTTCTGTGAATTTCTTTTTCATTGCATCTAAGAATTTTTTATCAGCCATGTTATCTACCATCCTGCTTCAGGATTGAATGCACCAAAGGATCTGGTAACGTGTATTCTTTGACAGACTTTTACAGCGTCTACGTCGTCTTTGTATGCTTCACCATCTATTCTGTAAATAGTGGTTTTTCCTCTTAAGGTTTCTTCATCTAATGGTTCACCTAAGACTACAGGTTCGTCTAATTCTCTACCAACTTGGTCTTTTACCATTTCAACATTACCGGTTTCTTTGTTGAATACTTGTCTTCTGAGCATATCGAACATTAAACCGTTTTCATCTAATCTTAAGGAGTGACCGTGTACACCTGCACCTCTAATACCGGTTCTTGCGGTATCGAAGTATTCGGTTTCTAAGAGATATTTTGAGATTCTTTCGATGTCTCTTTCTCTTGCTTCAATAACTTGTCTTCCAGATAATGTACCGGTATCGATTCCTCTAAATCTGCATAAGTAAGATCTAGCTCTTAAGAAAGGTTGAGCTGGAGCGAAGTACATGGAATCTACGAATTGGATGTATCTGATCCTGTCTCCTGCTTTTGCACCATCGATTGGTGCTACTAATTCTCTTACACTGTCATCTGGCTCATCCATTTCATCTAATGGTGGGTGAACTGATTTGTATTCTTCACCTGGAGCTTTGTGACCTAATATTTTTACTACGTCTTCATCAGAAATTTCTCTTAACTTTTCTAACTCGTATTCAGGGTTAGTGAAGTTTCTTCTGTTTTGAGCAACCTGAGAAGTACCTGGATAAATTTGTACCATAATTATGCATCTCCTAATGCTAATTTAACTTTTCTAATAATTTCATCTAATTTGTCCTGTGAAATTGTTTCACCACGGATAACACCTGTAACAATGTCATCAATAGTTCCTGCAGTTTTAATATCGCCTTCATCAGGCATGACTTTGGAAGTTTTTATGCCAATTTTAGCAAAATCTTCACAGTCAACTGGTGATTCGCATATAATTATACAGTGTTTATTGACATTCCTAAGAATTAATCTTGCTTTGTAAATAATATGATTTGCAACACCACCTAAGTGAATAACAAGTAATTTAAAATTACGCATTTGTTCGACTTCCTTATCAGTAAGTCCAAACAAAGTTCCACCGGAAGCGGGAGCATCATGAGGAACGCCTGCACCAGCATTTAAAACCATAGTACTTGTTAAAACATTCGCTTCGCGTAAACCAAATGTAATTTCACAAACCGGTTTTGTAATGTGCCTACGTCCTGGAGACATAGCTACTGCACATACATCAGTACCGCATTCTGCAAAAGTACCTCTTTGAGCAAGGCTTCCGCCTCTACCCATACCGCTTGCTTCCCTACAATCCACTACGTGAGTACAACGTCCTATCATATTGATCTAGTCATCCTTTTTAATTATTTTCACATGGTCTTCGAATGTTGAATATTGATCAGTCATTCCTACTAATTCGTCAGGAATTTCTTTATTACCATATTTAATCCTATCAGTAACAGTTTTTTGTTTTCTGATATAATTTGACCTGTCTTGATTAATATCAAAACCATATGGAATGTGTTTTTCACATATCTGTTCTACTTCCTTAATTGTAGATTCCATAGTAATTTCCAAAAATATTCTGGCTGTTTTAACTTGTAAAACAACATCTTCCCCATTTATCTGAATAACTCTACGTTCCTGATACTGTGGAGGTAAAGTTGCTTCACCTTTTGGGAATCTTGGACCGTGGATAACAGTTCTTTTTACATCTTCAAGTGACTCCAAGTCATTCAATAACTTTTCTGTTGTGTCACTTCCAAGAACTCTGTAAGGAAATATTTCAATATCCATTGTTAGACCTTCAAATTAGATTTGTTTAAATTAATTAGATGTCACCTTTAATTTCTTCAGCTGCAGCTGCAACTGCTTTAATAGGTTCTCTGAATTCATCAATTTGACTGTATACTTCTTTAATTAAACCAGAAGTTGCTTCTGGTGAAAAGAGTTGTGTTCCTGCATCTAATGACATAGCAGCAGCTACACAAGGAATACAGAATCCTTTACTGTGTCTGGTTACAACGTGGTTACCGTTGAAGAGACCAGGACCTCCACCACCGTAAATGGAGTGACTGAAGAAGGAGAATCCTACAGCTACACCTTCTGCTCTACCATAGTCGAGACCAGGTAAACCGGTAGCGAATTCGAGGTTGTCGTTGAAGTATAATAAAGTAGATGGAATACCTTGAGCAGCACGAGCTGCACCTACGTTAACCATAGTTGCTGCAACAGCACCAGCAGCAGCATATGCGTTCCATTTAGCTGCGTCATCAGTGTTGTAAATAGCGAAATCAGTTAATTGTTCTTGAGGAGCAATTACACCATCAGCTTCTGCACGAGCAATAGTTGCTTGTACAATACTACCAACAGTACCTTCAGTTGCGTTATCTTTTACTAAGTCATATACCATGTTATCAGCGTTTAAACCTTGGTAAGCTAAACCTAATAAATGTAATCTTTCAAATGAACCTAAAGCGTCAGCCATTTCAAACATAGCAGTTTGTTCAAAAATAGCAGCTAATGCGGTAGCTTGGAAAGTGTTTTTCAAGGTAGCAGCAGCGAAGTCGTTTGCTTTTACGTTTCTTAAACCGTAACCTGCACCTTCGAGTTTTTGTGGAATGTCTAACATGGTTGCAATGTTAGAACCTTTGTAGTCTACAGATTGTGGGTATCTACCTAATACTGCAGCTTTTACGAAGTTTGCATCGTAAATGTCTACACCACAAACATCAATAACAGATTGTACTAAAGCGGAAGCGCTTGATAATGGAGCTGTAGAATATTCAGCAGCAACATCAATTCTTTTAGTTGGTACTTGTACTAATAACCTTTTTCCTCCGGAAATAGGTGTTACAACAGTATCATCGTCTGCGGAAATTTGAATAATTTCTTTCATTTTGTCTGCGATTGCTTCTGCGTTATCTACAATAGCGAGATCTAATTCTCTTCCTAAGATTCTAGATTTGTCTCCACCAACAGATGCGGTTTTAACAGATTTTTCAAGTCCTTCTAAGTTTACTGCAACAGTTCTTTTTACACCTTTTACGATGCTTTGAATTGCAGGGTTCCTTAATGGACTAATAGCTTCGATTGGTACGTCAGATGCAATTTCGTTGCCTCTATCATCGAATAAATCGATTTTATCATCAAACTTTGCCATTTTTTCCCTCCTAAATAAATAGAGTTTAACTAATATACCACTCTCAATGGTGAAATTTTTTCACCAAATTGAGTTGAGCTACAAAGCAAGTTCTATTGCAATAGCCAGCCATATGGTATACAAATTTTATTTTATAAAAGATATAATATAAAGATTACCTATGAAATAATTTAGAAAAGTTTATAAAGTATAATAAAAGATTTTTGATTTAAGAAAAATACCCCCAAAAGTAATACTTTTTATTTTTAATTAAAATTATTTATATACACAAAAATAGATAATAAATGCATTAAAATTTATTAAAACATTAATACAATTAATTTTTTAAAAATAAAGTTAAAATTACATGAATTATTAAAAATAAAAGAAAATAATAAATTATTACTTTAAGGTTCAATAGTAATAAATAATACTAAAAGTAATAAGAAATTTCTCCAAAAAAAATCGTGAATTTTTATATAAAATAAAAATAAAAATTAAATAATATGCAACTTGTAGCGGATGTTGGAGGTATACCTGGAAGAGATTGTAACGGTTTTTGCAAATACTGTTACTTTAGAAAGGTAAAAGAAGTTAAAAGTTTTGGCTGTGCACATTGTCTACCCAATAAAATAGGTTGTGAAAGGTGCAGCAAAGGAGTTTCCGAAACACAAGGTGATTTTAAAGCACCATTCGAAGTTATGAATGAAGTCCAAACTGCAATGATGATGGCAATGGGACATCAAGGCGAAATTAATGCTTACATCAGTGGCGGAGGAGATATAAGCTGTTATCCACATCTTGAAAGTCTAACTGCCAACCTAAACCAATTTTCAATTTCATCAGTATTAGGATATACCTGCGGAAAAGGAATAACCGACTCTGATATGGCTGCAAGATTAATCAACAATGGCGTTAAAGAAGTTTCATTTACTATTTTTTCATCTGACCCCAAACTTCGAAAGGAATGGGTTAAAGACCCCAACCCTACCGAAGCGCTAAAGGCATGCCAAATATTCTGTGAAAACATTGACTTAACAGGTGCCGCAGTAATTATTCCCGGCGTTAATGATGGTGATGTTTTAAGAGAAACCTGCAACTCATTGGAAGAATGGGGTGCAAAAGGAATGCTTTTAATGAGATTTGCAAATACATTTAACGAAGGGTTAATATTGGGCAACGAACCCATCATAAAAGGCATTGAATCACAGCCTGTTGAAGAATTTGGCGAACTTGTTAAGCAAATAAATTCCGAATATAAGTTTAGAGTCAGCGGAACACCAGTATGCGACCCTGAAACTGGAGGTCCATTTGCAATAGCCAAAGATGAAAATGAAGTATTTCTACAATTTATCAAACCGATTACCGGTGAAGCAACAGTCATTACCTCAAAAATTGCAGAACCGTATCTCACCAAAATATTTTCCAAATTAGAAACAGGAGAAAATGTCAATATTGTTGCATGTGAAAAAGAAATAGCTTGCCTAATTACAAAAGAAGATTTGGAAAAGCTTGATTTAAGTGAAATAAAAGATACTGTAATAATACCAGGACGATCATTTGTCCACCAACTAGATGCTGAAAGAATTTTAAGTGCTGACGGAGTTGAAAGGCTCATCGGCCGTGGCCCAGATACATTAAGCGTTGATGGAGAATTAAGCATAGACATGACTGATGAAAATGTCATTGAAAGAGAATTAGAAGAATTTAATGATCTGGTGGATGCAATAAACTTCTTTGGAATGAGAAGAATTTAAAAAAAAGAGTTAGTTTGAATCCTCAACAAGAGAACTCTCACTATTTATTTTTACTAAGATATAATCATACATGAATGACTTTTTAATTTCGGCAAGTTCAGACAATTTTTTACCATCGATTACAACATCTGCAATCAGATCTGCATATTTGTCATAATTTAACTTTACGCGAACACCATCCAATTGTGAAGTTACTGGAGTTGGAGAAATAACATCCTTAATTTCACTAACTTGATTTTCAATTGCATTTTTAACAACAATGGATGGAACTAATGGTGCATCAAGAGCCATTTCACGTTTTCTATCACTTAATATTTGCTCAATTGTTTCCACCAGTTTATCAAGTGCACGTATATCCGGACCTCTTCTAAGCCTTCTAGGAATTCTGCCTAAACCGCCCACATATGCATCTGCACCAGGAAGTTCATCAACAGAAATGTCTGGAGCTCCGGTAACAATTACTGGAATATCAATATCATCATATAAAAAAGCCTTTTCCTTGATACAATTTTCAAAACTGCCTAATGCAAAAACAGCAATATCATGCTCTTCAATTAATCTTTTTTCTTCTTCGGTGATTCCAGAAGTTCCTTTTCCATCCCCTCTTGCAAGACCAATCATATTATCTTTTGCACCGAATTCCCTCAAATATTCAGATATATCACATGCAGCATGAGGCAAGTGATGCCTTGCCAAAGTTGGTGAAACAATAGCTATTTCAGAACCGGCCATAGGAGCAACAGATAATTTTGCTAAAAGTTCACGGGATTTATCTTCAATTTTGTCAACATCTTCTATAGGGATAGCTATATTTAAAACCAATTCCATCTGTTGAATACTTTCCTGAAGAATGAAACCGCCTAAATCTTCTATCAATTCCTTAATTTCTTCACTTTTGTGAACTCCACCAGTAAATGTTAATGATTCATACATATTAACAACTCTCAAAAAAATGCAATTTCATTGTGTTATTAGAAATTATTATATTTATATTATTATATTAAACTTTCTAAAATAGAATATCTCGCTTCCACTTTTTCAAAAGGGTTTTTAGAAATATTATTATGTGAAGGAATCTTAACTAAATTATCCACTTCCACAACCTTATTTTCCAAATAATCAGGATATATGACATAATCAAAATTTTCACAAACTATATTGAATCCCACATCTCGAACAATATCTTTTAAGAATTCAGAATAGACTTTGACATTAATATCTCTTTTAAAATCTGAAACAAGATATTTTTTAGATAGTTCATAATCATTGAAAAATGTCAATACTTCCTCATCAGACAGTTCATTTCCGCTAATTTTAGAAACTTCTTTTATGCTTTCAAAAATCTGTGAAGATGTATTGATTTTAATTGCTAAAGAATTCATTTTTGTTTTACTTTCTGAAAGTAAAATAGCCAAATCCCCTTCTTCATCATCAGGAAATTTGTTTACAGTATAATCTGAAATTCCCGCCAACCGCACAATTTCTTCACACATTGGTGTTGTGATAATTTTCATGCTTATATATTATATACTAACATCTAAATAAATTACATCATGAAAGTCACATTAAGTCTAGAAACATCAATCAGCACAGATACATCGATAATGGTTGATGCCCTAAGAGCCAGTACAACAATGATTTCTGCATTGAACAAATATGAAAAAGTAATTCCATGCTTTACTCCCGAAGAAGGTTTTAAACTAAAGGATAAATACAGAGGCGTTCTTGCAGGAGAACGTGGTGGTGAAAAAATAGAAGGATTTGACATTGGAAATTCCCCGACCGGATTAAAGGATTACGACAGTGACGAAAGAATTTTAATCCTAACAACAAGCAACGGAACCCGAATCCTTGAAAACATGACATCCCAAGTTCTCATAGGATCACTTATAAATGCAAAAGCGGTTGGAGAAGCATCAACAAAAATGGCTGAAAGCCATATTGATGTTGTTATGGCAGGAGTTAAAGGAGAATTCACTCTTGAGGACTTTTTGGCTGCAGGTGAGATTTTATACTGGATATGTGAAAGTTTAGAAGAATATGAGTTGAATGATTTTGCAAAAGCTGCAATAAATGCTAATAGGGATGACGAGTCACTGAAAGAAGGATTTTACAATTCCCGCTCTGGAAAACGTTTGGCAAAAATAGGATATGAGAAGGATATTGAATATTGTATTCAAAAAAACATTACCAACAATGTGGCAATCTACAAAAATGGAAATATAGTATTACTATAGTCCATTAACATTTTAAAAGGAGCAAGTAATCACCCACATGCGAAAAACTTTATTTAACAACTATCCAAATATACAATATCAAGTGAAAATCATCACATTCCTATTGAAATTAATATGATTAAACAGGAAAACACCAAATAATTAAGTTTATATATTTAAATTTCATAATATTATTAGAAGAATAAATATAAAAGAAGTGTTTTATTAATGAAAAGAGAATGCTTAACAATAATTGGTACTGCGCATGTATCATCAGAAAGTGTTGATGAAGTAAAAGATGCCATTTATGAACAACACCCTGAAGTAGTAGCAATTGAACTTGATAAGGGAAGATATATAAAATTAAAAAAAGATATGATGGGTATTGAAGAAGATGATACCATATCCGTCAGCCAAATAATTAAAGATAACAAAGTTGGATTATTTTTGACCACAACACTTCTTGGATATTTCCAATCAAAGGTTGGTGCGGATGTTGATGTGAAACCTGGGTCTGAAATGGTTGGAGCCATTGAAGCATGTGAAGATTTAGGAATACCAATAGCTTTGATTGATAGGGAAATCAATACCACCCTGCAGAGAGCTTTAAATAGAATGGGATTTATGGAAAAAGCTAAATTTTTATTTAGTCTTCTTTCATCCGTATTTGGTGGAGATGATGCAGAAGATGAAATTGATATTGAAGAGCTAAAAAATCCGGATAACCTTGACGATTTAATGGAAATGTTTAAAGATGAAGCTCCGAGCGTGTATGAAGTTCTTGTGCATGAAAGAGATGCATACCTTGCAGGCAAATTACTTCAAATTCCACAAGACCATGTTATCGCAGTTGTGGGAGCTGGACATAAACCGGGAATTACAAGATATTTGGACAATCCCGAAACATTGCCACCGCTTCACGAATTGGAAGACATAAACAAAAAGGGAGGAATTCCTTGGGTAAAGATAATTTTAGCACTGATTCCAATTTTATTTGTGGTGATATTTTTTCTGGCATATTTTAGCGGGATAAACATAACCGGAAATTTATACGAATTTATTATCATAAGTATGGTAATGGGATTTATCGGTTCAATCGTATCCGGTTCAAAAATTCAGTCCGCAATTATCGGAGGTGTAGTGGCCCCATTAACCATCATACACCCATTACTTGCAGCAGGATGGTTTTCAGGATTGACCGAAGCCAAATTTAGAAAAGTTAGAAAAAGAGATATTGACAGTTTAGCGCATTTAGAAAGCTTTAAGGACTTGTGGCACAACAATATCTTTAGAATATTATTGGTCGTTGTTGGAACTAACTTAGCCGTTAGTATTGCAACTTTAGTAATTTTACCATCCCAAGTTTTCATACCTCTATTCATGAAAATTTTCGGAGGGTAGTTAAAATTTTATATAATATATCCTTAATATATTATAATTACTATTAATTTTTAAAGGGAAAAATACCATGTATCTTATATTCCGTTGCGACTGCGGTCGTGCATTATATGCAAAAGAAGGTGTAGCTACCCGCAAATGTGTTTGCGGTAAAACATTGAAGGTTAAATCTAGAAGAATATTTAAAAAAGCAGCTACCCGAGAAGATGCTTCATTAGCAGTTCAGGAAATGCAGGACAAAATATATGGTAACACTGACTTTCAACGAGCCAGTGAGTTATAACTAGTTTTAATGGTCTGTTAAAAATGATTGGAACGATACTCGAGATAATTATAATTTTAATTTTAATAATACTCACAGGTTATTTGTCAATGGCTGAATTGGCCGTAGTATCGGTGAGAAAAGCGAAAATGCAAAAATACATTGAAGAAGGAAATAAAAATGCTGAAATCGTTTTAGAATTATTAGAAGATCCTAATGAATTTTTATCAACTGTTCAAATTGGAATATCTCTTATCGGTGTCTTAACAGGTGCATTTGGAGGAGTAACATTAGCTGAACCGCTTGCAAATGCTATTTCATTCATACCTTACAGCGAACCGATAAGTGTAGCAATAGTCGTTATCATCACTACATATTTAACATTGGTCGTAGGAGAAATTGTTCCTAAAGTAATTGCATTGAATGACCCTGAAAGAATATCCCTAAAAGTTGCAAAAAGCATGGTAATTCTTGAAAAGGTTTCAAAGCCAGTTAGTTTTGTTCTTGCAAAATCAAGCAGTTTTCTTTTATGGGTACTTAGAATTGAAAACAAAAATGATGATGTTGTTACTGAAGAAGAAATTGAATTAATGATTAAGGAAGGAAGAGAAGACGGAACAATTGAACAAGAGGAAGAAGACATCATCAAAAGAGTCTTCAAACTTGATGACCAAAAAGTTGAAAGTATCATGACCCCACGTAATGAAATCATATGGATTGATTTGGAAGATGATAAGGACATCAACAAAGTAAAAATTATTGAAAGTAAAAGATCAATATTTCCTATTGCATCCGGCGAATTAGATGATTTTATCGGAGTTGTTCAGGCCAAAGACATTCTTTCAGCAATGTTTAATGATGACAAATTCGACATTCATAAAATTGTAAAAGAACCATTAGTTGTTTCAGAACACTTGGAAACACTGGAACTATTAAAAGAATTCAAAGAAAACCAAGGATATGTACACATGTCACTTGTTGTTGATGAATTCGGAAGTGTGGAAGGATTAATTACATTAAACGATTTACTTGAAGGTATTGTGGGAGACATTCCTGGAATTGACGAAGAGGATGAACCTCAAGCTACACAAAGAAGCGACGGCACTTGGTTGATTGATGGAAGATATCCTATTGATAAATTTAAAGAACTATTTGACTTTAATGAAACATTGCCCGATGAAGAAGAAGACGGATATACTACAATTGCAGGTTTCATATTAAGTTTAAGTGGTAAAATACCTAATGAAAATGAAAAATATGAATGTGGAAGATTCATATTTGAAGTTATAGACTTGGATGGGCACCAAATCGACAAAATTCTTGTAACCGATTTGGGACCTCAAGAACCGATTAAAATAGAGGAATAAAAAATGGACATGTCAATACTATTACAATTTGTTTTGTTAATTGTTGGATTCGTATTTTTAATAAAAGGATCTGACTTTTTTGTAGATGGTGCCAGTAGCATTGCATCCCTTTTAAAAATTCCTACAATAATTGTTGGTTTAACCATTGTGGCATTTGGAACCAGTGCTCCTGAGGCAGCAGTTTCCATCACATCAGCAATTACCGGAAATAATGCAATGGCTGTAAGTAACGTAATTGGTAGTAATTTATTCAATATATTAATGGTTATCGGTATATCTGCACTGCTGGGAGAACTATTAATGGAAAAAGATGTTCTCAATAAAGATTTGCCATTCCTTGTCGGAATTACAGTCTTATTTGCAGCATTTATTATAATAGGATGGAATGTATCCCAAATTGAAGGAATTATTCTACTTATTATATTAATTGCTTATGTAGCCCATCTTATCAAATCCGCAAAAAAATCAGATAATGCGAATGTTGTAGAAAAACCGAAATTTACTCTCCCATATAGTATACTTTTCATAATTATTGGGCTTGCAGGAATCGTTATTGGAGGAGATTTGGTTGTCAATAGTGCATCAGATATAGCAATTGCATTTGGAATGAGTGAAACATTAGTAGGTTTAACCATTGTAGCAATAGGTACATCTTTACCTGAACTTGTCACATCACTAACTGCTTTAAAGAAAGGAGAAAATCAGTTGGTTATAGGAAATGTTATCGGATCAAACATCTTCAACATCCTATTTGTTCTCGGAGCAAGTAGTGCCATAACTGCAATATCTCTTGATTCAAGTATGCTCATAGATGTAACTTTCATGGTATTCGTAACAGTACTATGTTTCATATTCGGTAAAACACAAGATAAATTTGATAGAAAAGAAGGTGCGATATTAGTTGCATTATTTATTGCATACATGATTTTCGCAATTCTCAGAAATTAATTTTTTTAACTCACAAGCCTTGCAAATATTTGATGAAGTCGGCTCACCACAAACTTCACATTCATTAAGGCTTGTGGAAATATCATTTTCAAAAGTCAATATTTTTTGAAAAGATTCCATCACATTATTTTTAATTCCAGGATACCTGTCCTCATTAACATTTAAAAATTCTTTAATTTTAGCCCTTAAGGACAAATGAGAATAAGGACATTCATCTAAATGAATATCAATATCATTCAAGATGGCCCACATTCCAACTTCTTTTTCAGGAGTGTTCCACAATGGCTTAATCCTTGGAACCAATTTGGGATGAATAACATCCAATTCCGGCCCAAATTTTGAGAATTTAATTGTGTCCCCTCTTGCAAAGCTCATTAAAAATGATTGAATTTCATCATCCAAATTATGACCGGTAGCTATCTTGCATGCTCCAAGTTCATATGCAGTCTTATTCAATATATTTCTTCTAAAGACACCGCATGGAATACAGGCACTTTTAAAATCCTGATATATATCATCCAATGCAAAACCTTCTTCATCTTTAAAGGATTTTTGAACTAAGTCAATGTTTAAATCATTTGCATTTTTAACTGCAGAATCAATTCCATGTTGCCTATAACCTTCAATTCCTTCATCAACACTTATTGCGACCAAATCAAAATTTAAAAATTGCTGATAATTTTTTAATGCATGCAATGTTAAAACACTGTCTTTTCCACCAGACAATGCAACGGCAATCAATTCGCCTTCCTTGATTAATTCATAATCTGAAATTAAATTGTTAATCCTTGTAAAAATCTTTTCGTTAAAATCTTGTTTGTTTAGTTTAACCATTACTAAATTAATTTATATTAAGATAAATAAATAATTTTACCAGTGATAATATGATAACTTGTGATTTTGCAATATTGCCTGTGGGAACTGAAACAACCGAATGTAAAGATTATGTAACTGCTGCAGTTCAGTCAATCAAAGATTCCGGACTAAGCTATCAACTAACTGGAATGGGGACCCAAATAGAAGCAGAAAATTTAAATGAACTTTATGAAGCAATAGCTAATGCTCAAGAAGCAATTTTTGAATTAGGAATCGGCAGAGTTTATACAGTTATAAAAGTAGATGACAGACGAGACTTGGAAAACAGAACATTGGATGCGAAAGTAGAAACAGTCAATAAAATGTTAAAATAAAAAAAATTAAAATTTAGATGAAGCGGTTTTAACAGCTTCAATTACTAAATCCAAATCTTCTTTTGTGAGTGAAGGATGCACTGGAAGAGAAATTACATTGTCTGCTGCAAGTTCCGCATTAGGACAATCTCCTTCAACTTCTAATTTTTTATAAATTGGTTGATTATACAATGGAATTGGATAATGAATTCCAGTTCCAACACCGCAATCATTGATTACATCAACCCAATCATCACGATCACCTTTTTCAACACGAATAGTGTATTGGTGATATACATGCTTTGATCCATAAGCACAATAAGGTGTAACAATGCCGTCGACATCTTTTAATCCATCATTTAGATATTTAGCATTTTCAATTCTTTTAGCATTGAAATCATCAATTTTATTTAACTGTGCAAGACCAATAGCTGCGGCAATATCAGTCATTCTGAAATTATATCCTATATCATCATGGTGATATCTGACGCTTGCTCCGTGAGCTCTGAATATTTTGGCATTGTCTGCCAAATCTTCATCATCAGTGGTGATAATTCCTCCTTCAGAAGTGGTCATGTTTTTTGTAGGGTAAAAACTAAAACAAGACATGTCTCCCAAACTACCTACTTTTTTACCATTGCAAGTTGCACCATGTGCTTGAGCAGCATCTTCAATAACAATTAATCCATGTTTTTCAGCTATCTCATTGATTCTATCCATATTTGCTGACTGCCCATATAACTGGACAGGCATAATTGCTTGAGTATTTTCAGTGATTAATTTTTCAATTGAATCAGGGTTTATGGTATAAGTATTTAAATCAATATCAGCAAAAACCGGCTTTGCACCAGTGTATAAAATTGAATTTCCACTTGCAATAAATGTGAATGGAGTTGTAATTACTTCATCACCTTTGCCTATACCACATGACAATAAAGCAACATGCAATGCAGCAGTACCTGAATTAACAGCAATACCATAATCCGCTCCAACCCACTCGGCAAATTTTTGTTCAAATTCTTCCACTTTAGGTCCTTGAGCAATCATTCCTGATTTTAAGACTTCAACTACATTTTCTATTTCTTCATCACCAATAATTGGTTTTGCAATAGGAACTTTAATTTCTGACACATTTATCACCAAATTATAAAAATTAGATTAATTATCATACTAATATTTAAATCTAATAATATTTAAAACATTACATATTTAAAAATATTAAAATTGAGTGTGAATCAATGGATGAATATAAAATTAAACAAATTGAAGAAGGATTAACAAAAATTGAATTTCCCGAATTTGATAAAGTATCATCCGACGCCCCTGTTTTTTACAATCCACACATGGAATTAAATAGAGATTTGTCAATTCTTGCAATACAGGTATTCCAAAAACAAGAAGAAAGAGAAATTGACATTTGTGATTTATTTGGTGGAAGCGGAATTAGAGGAATTCGTTACAAAAATGAAATAGAAGGCGTTGGAAATGTATGTATCAATGACATAAGCGAATTGGCCAATGAATATGAACAACATAATATTGATTTAAATAATTTAGAAGATATTGAAGTTTACCAACATGATGCAAGCATGTTTTTAAGAATGAAACGTGGTGAATTTGACGTAATAGACATAGATCCTTTCGGAACCCCCTCCCCATTTCTAGATTCTGCAGGATACTGCGCACGTAGAAATTCATTGTTATGCGTAACTGCAACTGACACCTCTGCATTATGTGGAACATATAAGGAGCCATGTATAAGAAAGTACAATGCAAAACCTTATAAAAGTGAATATTGCCATGAGAATGGCATTAGGATATTGGCAGGTTTTTTAGCACTTACCCTTGCGAAATATGGAAAATATATTGAAGTGAAAATGTCCCACAGTACTGAACATTATATGAGATTATACATTAATGTTAAGAAAGGTCCTAAAAAAACTGATGAATGTTTAAAAAATATAGGTTACATCAGTCATTGTAAAAACTGTTTACATAGACAGACCACTAAAGGATTGGCCAGTGCAATTGAAGAAAAATGCCCCATTTGTGGTGAAAAATTAATTCATGCAGGACCCCTATGGTTAGGCCCTATCCAAAATAAAGAGTTTATCGAACAAATGATTAATGAAATAGATTATAAAAAAATTAATACAGAAAAACAAGCACTTAAATTACTTAATAGCTGCCTTATAGAATCTGAAGCACCAGCAACATTTTTTGACGTGCACAACATATGTAAAACATTGAGAATAAGTGCTCCAAAGCTTGATTTAATTTTTGATAAAATAAAAGATGAAGGATATAGCGCAGTTAAAACCCACTATAACCCACTAGGCATAAAAACAAATGCAAACATTACTGAAATAAAAAATATTCTTCTTGAGTTCAATAATGAATAATAACATGTAAAAAAAATAAACAATAACCTAACAATTGTGATAAAAAATCTAAATATTATTAAAATATAAAAAAATAACAAAAAAACATACTACACTAAATTATATTATAGTAGATGTTATAAAAAAAAATAGTTAAATATATATAAAGTTTTAAATATAATAAACAATTAATTAAATTATATATACTAATTATTAATTATACATATTAGCTATATTAATACATGAATGAAGTGATATAATGGTAAAAACTAAAGACAATGTTGTTAAACTCGATGATACAGATATTAACATCCTTAAAATTATTAATGAAGATGTTAGAACATCCTACAGACAAATATCTCGTAGTTTAGATGTTTCTGTAGGTACAGTACATAACCGTATAGACAAAATGGTTAAATCTGGAGTAATCAAAAAATTCTCACCAGTAATTGACCACGAAAAATTAGGGTTTGTATTGACCACAATCATCGGTGTAAGAGTAAAAGGCGGAAAACTCAAAAATTGGGAAGAAAAAACATTTTTCAACAAAAATGTTGTTGGAATATACGACGTTACTGGCGAATATGACGCATTTTTAATTGCAAAATTCAGAAACACCAATGAACTAAATGGATTTATTAAAGAATTATTAAAAGATCCAATTATAGAAAGAACTTACACCCAAACCGTTTTAGATGTTATTAAAGAAGACATGGGTTCTTCAAACATTTTATAAATTTTGATTTGCAGTTGTACAACAAACAACTGCTTAATTAATTTTTTATTTTTGAACAAAATCTTAAAAAAATAACTATTTTTAAAGTAAAATTTAAATTCCATCACACCTGCAAAAAAATTTATGCAAAATCATTGGCTCTTTCAAAAACTTAATTGATTTTGATTAAAAAAATTTTTGAAGAGAAACATTATTTTCTTTTCTAATTTTTCTTTATTTTTAATTTAAAAGTAG